>NZ_JAEQCX010000135.1:0-33546 GCF_020738035.1 Microcoleus sp. PH2017_28_MFU_U_A | reverse complement strand
CTTATTAGGTGTCAGACTAGGAGCCGGATGCAGTGAAAGCTGCACGTCCGCGTTCTGAAGGAGAGGTGTCCTGTGGTAACACAGGCATCGACTCTAATTAACTGAGAGGGGCGGGGAATAATATCCCCCCTCGACTCAACCAATGGCAGAAGATCCGGTGCAAGCAGCTTGCGGAGAGTATTGTTCATTTAAAAGGTGTAGAGAAGCCAAAATGAACGTTGACGAATTGCTCAAGCTATACGGAATAGGAGAAAGAAATTTTAGTGGGGTCTACCTGCACGAAGTCTACCTCTACGAAGCAGAATTGATTGGAGTCAATCTGTCTGAAGCCGACATGATTGGCTCCAATCTCAGCAAAGCCAAACTCAGCAGAGTCAACTTTGGCAAAGCCAATTTGTGCCAGATCAATTTGAGCAGAGCCGACTTAGCTGGAGCCGACTTCACCGAAGCACTTTTAGCTGAAGCTAACCTGTATCGAGCTGAGTTGATGGGAGCAAATCTTAGCAAAGCAGACTTAAGTGGAGCTTCCCTGATCCAAGCAAGTTTAATCGGAGCCAACATATCTCGGGCAACACTCTCTCGTACAGACTTGCACGGAGTAAACCTTTACGGAGTAAACTTGCGAAGGGCCGTTCTCACAGAAGCAGATTTAATTGGAGCCAACTTAACTAAAGTAGACCTCAGCGGAGCCGACTTAATGGGAGCGAGCCTAATTAGGGCAGATTTGACTGAAGCAATTTTAAGTGCCTCAGACTTAAGCGGGGCAAACCTGTTGGGAGCAAACCTGACAAAAGTTAACCTGAGCGGAGTATATCTTAAGGGTGCGACGATGCCTGACGGTACGATTCACGATTGATTAATTTACGTCTTAAATGTTATGGTTGGCGAGAAGCAATACTAAGGGTAACATTTTTTTTGTTACCCTAATTTATTGATAGCAAAACGTTTATTTGAAACTCTGGTGAGACCTTCAACAGTTGACAGTTGACAGTTGACAGTTGACAGTTGACAGTTGACAGTTGACAGTTTGAGAGCGACCTCTACCTAGAAGGAAGAGGATTGGAGTAATGAATAGTCTGATTTTCATTTCTCCCTCAAAGGGTTGGGGCTTTCAACCAATTCTTTCTGGTGAATTTCAATGTATCAGTCCTGGACGGATTAAGGGCAAAGAAACCGGGTTTTTCACCTAATCTGTGGACTACAACGAAAGATTTTCCTAAAAAACCCGGTTTCTGACCACTCGTGCGTCAGCCCTATGTATGATGTCTGGGATAGATAGCTGAGAATCTGGCAATATTTAGCAATGTCTGCGATCTAGATTTTCAATTGCTGCGATAAAAGCTATTTTAGATTTATTAATTGGGATTTTGGATGCTTAAGATGAAACTCAGAATCATGGCTGCTGCAACGCTGCTGAGCGCGATCGCCCCTCTAGCCCCTGCACAGGCCGAGAACATTCAACACACGCAACAATTACTAGCCACCCGACAGTGCCCAAACTGCGACCTCAGCAGCGCTGGTCTGGTTTTAGCCAACTTAACAGGAGCAAATCTCAAAGGCGCTGACTTGAGATTGGCTAACCTCAGCCGAGCCAACCTCACTGGGGCAGATCTCAGCGGGGCAAACCTCAGCGGCACCAGTTTGTTTGGCGTCAACCTGACGGGAGCAAACCTGACGGGGGCAAACCTCAGCGGTGCTGACTTGAGAAGCGCCTATCTCAGCAACGCCAATTTAACTGACGCCAATTTAACTAACGCCCAACTGCTGGGTGCTAGAGGAATGCCAACTAATATTGGTACCGCAGAAGACTTCTACCGATTGGGAGTGCTGGAAGCTCAAGCGGGAAACTACAGAAACGCCATTGACTATTACAATCAAGCCCTGAATCTGAAATCGGATATAGCTGCGGTTTATTTTGCGCGCAGTATGTCTCGCGCTGACTTGGGAGACTTCGCCGGCGCGGCTCAAGACGCTGCAAGAGCAAACCAACTCTTTACCACTCAAGGAAATCCCCAAGGTCAGGAATTGTCAAAGCAGCTAGCAGAAGCAATTGTGGCCCGCCAAAAGCCAACGGAGCCGCGCACTGGGGGCGGCAGCTTTATGAGTATTCTGGAGTCGCTCACTTCTCTTCTGCTGAATTTTCTATAGTTGTTAGTAAGTTAACTGTTAACTGTTAACTTACTAATTCAGAGGAATCTCGATCCAGAACTCTGTACCCTGACCGGGTACAGAAACACACTTGAGTACCCCTTGGTGTTTCTCAACTACAATTTGATAACTGATAGACAGTCCTAAACCCGTCCCCCGACCGACGGGTTTAGTAGTAAAAAAGGGATTAAAAATGTGAGAAATTAACTCTTTGGGGATGCCGTGACCGTTGTCTGCAATGCAAATTCCTACTGTTTTTTCATCAATTAATTCGGTGCGAATCCGAATGCAAGGGGATGGTGAATCAGGTATCAAACACTCGGTATTGACCTTTATATCTACTGTCCCGACATCCAGTTGTTGCGAACTCAAATATGTCACGGCTGTACTTGCCCCTAGGGAGTTAACATTCACAACTCGATCTATTTGTCCCATTTCTATGGCGTCAATGGCATTGCCGATCAGATTCATAAATACCTGATTGAGCGAGCTGGCATAGCATTCAATTAAGGGCAAATTGCCGTATTCTTTAATGATTTCTACGGTGGCGCGATCCGACTGGGCTTTGATCCGGTGCTGCAAAATCAACAGGGTACTGTCGATGCCTTCGTGAATGTCAACGCCTTTCTTTTGAGCTTGATCGAGCCGGGAAAAATTGCGTAAAGATACAACTAACTGGCGGATGCGCTCAACTCCTACTTTCATAGAACCCAAAATTTTTGGCAAATCTGTGGCAAGAAATTCGATGTCGATTGCTTCGGCACACTCGCTAATTTCTGGGTTGGGATTGGGATAGTGCTGGCGGTAGAGATCCACCAAGCAGAGCAAATCTTTGCTGTATTCGCTGGCGTGGGAGAGATTGCCGTAGATAAAGTTAACGGGGTTATTGATTTCGTGGGCGACGCCGGCCACCAGTTGTCCGAGACTGGACATTTTCTCGGTTTGAATCAGTTGGGCTTGGGTATTGTTCAGTTCAGTGACGGTTTTAGCTAGTTGTTCGGCTTTTGTTCGATCGGCTGCTGCTGCATTCAGACTTTCTTGATAAAGTTCTGCTTGATGAATGGCGATCGCAGCTTGAGAGGCCAAATTTTGCAGTAACTCTTGTTCTGCGGTTGGCCAAACCCTCGGCCCAGAACACTCGTGGGCAATCAGCAACCCCCAACATTCGGCATCTTTGCCGATCATCGGCACAATTAAACTTGCCCTCACCTGCAAGTTTTCCAAAAATTCGCGGTGACAGGGCGTTAAATCCTCAGTATAAATATCATTAATTGCTCGCATCCGTCCCGATCGATAAAAGCAGTCTGAGTCTTCGGGAAAGCATTCATGTGGAGATTTGATACCTAAAATTGACTGCCAGTGGCCGCGAACAGCTTCAACAACTACCTCGCCGTGTTCGCAGGCACCAAATTGGAAAATTACCGTGCGATCGGTATTTAACAAAACTCTCACTTCCCGCACAATAGTTTGCAGTATGGTCTTTAAATCCAAGGTGCTGCGAATTTGGTCTCTGACTCGCGTCAATACTTGGGCAAACTCTAAGGATTTTTGCAATTGGGCGGTACGCTCTTGAACTTGGCGCTCTAAGTTGGCATTCAGGGCTTGCACTTCTTTATGAAGAAGGTACTGCCCAATTGCCGAACAAAATTGGCTGCCGATCGTTAAAGCTTGCTCGATCTCCTCCCATTTCCACTCGGGCGACTGACCTTTTTTGATTTCTCGCCAGACTTCAAAGGATTGTCTGGGAAGGATTTGTGCAACACTGCTGTCAAAGCGCCCCGCCCACATTTTTTCGGTATCAATTTCATTGCGAAAAACGGTCAAACAGCCAACTACTTGTTGTTGGTAGTGGAGGGGAATTACCAGCAAACCCCGAATTTGAGTTCCTTGGAAAGCTGGAACTAACACTCTAAATAGAGATTCTTTGTATAAGTCTGTAATTATCCAAGCCCAGAATTGGGAATTGGGAATTGGGAATTTGGGAAAATCGGGGGTATTTTTCAATCCTGTGGTTAGCCATTGTTGCCAGAGGGGATGAGCTTCGATCGCGCTGACTGTTTCCCAATGGGGAAGTGTCGGTTGAGTCCCTGTGACGAACAGTTCAAAGGTAGCATCGATCGCAGTAGGGGCAATGGGAAATCTTCGATCGATCTGGGGAACCGGTAACTGTTCGCTGTTGATTTTCCGGGGGTTGAGATAGAGTCGGCCGCCACTCCCCCCCAAAGCAGTGACAGTGGCTTCTAAAGCCTGTTGTAGTTGAATGTCGATCTGACCGTACAACAGGGCTGCGACGCGACTGACGGTGGCTTCCCGAGATGCTTGAGAGCGGGTTTTTTGGAGCAGGAGCGAGTGGCCGATGGCGATCGACAATTGATCTGCTACGAGCTGAACTACTTCTAAATCTGTGGATGAAATATTGCGGGGGGAGGAGTGGTGAGCCACTAACAGTCCCCACAGTTCGATGTGAGTTTGGCGATCGCTTCCAGGCTCGCATCTACTTACGCAGGCGGGGGCCTCGCAGATCTCTGTTTTGTTCTGTTGCGACACACTCCTGTGGTGCAAAATTGGCACGACTAAGGAAGATTGGACTCCCATTGCCATCAAGTAAGCTTTGTGGCAAGGATCGAGCGAGCGATAGTGGATTTCTTCATTTACTAAAGGTTGACCGGTATCCGCAGCATCAACGGGACTGAGGGCGATCGTCTCGGAGTTAACATCTACTATTGTCCGCTGGCGCATACGGACATACATCTCCCGCGCGCTGGGAGGAATGTCGTCTACTGGAAAATGGAGACCTTTCAAGGAAGGGAGATATATATTATTAATTGATTCGGCAACAACTTCTCCGCAGCCGTCGGCACTAAACCTGTAGATCATAATGCGATCTGTTTTCAGAAAAGACCGCACTTCTGCTACTGTACTGGTTAAAATATCTTCTAATTCTAGAGATTGGCGGATGCGTTCTGTGATTCGCCTTACCAAAACTTCTTTGTCTAGTTTATGATGTAATTCTTGCGTATTTTCTGTGATTTGCATAAATCTCCTTTGGCAATTATGGAATGATAATAAGAAGTTTTGATCTACATTCGCGATCGAACTCAACTTTACGAGCCTGAGTTTTTGACTAAACCGAGCTTTACTATTAATCCGTGGCGTACTGCTTAGTGACGACCGTGTATCCCCTGTGGCACCCTGAAGAACAAAAATCGGCGATCGCCTGTGGTGTATTCCTTGCCTTCTACAGACAGGGCGACTTAACCAAATGATAATTATTATTTTAATCCTCTTATCAATTTCTTGCAATCTTGAATTCTCAGTCTCAGAATTATTTATTTTTAGGATAAGTTGACATTAGTTTGTATAACTTCATATAATGATAGATTAATGTGAGTTTTGATCTGGCCCCGGGCGCTGACTAATTTCGCTTCGCACGCTCATCAGAATTTTACCCAAATGATTTTGGCCCGTTCCCTCGCAGCCGCACCCCCAGTAGTAATCTGTTGGCGAATCCTCCACAATCACTCGATCCCCTGTGGCGAGGAGAATAGCTTGAATGTCTGAATGAGTGAGAAACTTAGTTAAAACTGCCTCGCGCATAATGGGAATTTTTACCGCTTCCCAATCAGGGCGCATTTGGTGGTTTGGATCGCGGCCTAATTTGGCTGCTTCCTGAGGAGTTGGTACGGATTGAATTGCGGCCACTAATCTTTCATCAGCGCTACCGACAAATTTTTGGGCTTGATAGTAATGTTCCACAGTCAACCAATCTTGACCGTACAAGCAAATGTCGTGTAGTGAAAAATTGGAAAAGCAGCCGTAAGGATCCTCTACTTTATAAAAATAAATTATCATAATGATATTAGATATTAGATATTAGATATTAAATTTTACATTTTCAATTTTACAGTATTGACGAAGGGAGCATCTAATTTTGATAAAAAGCATTTTTTATACCATTGATCGAAGAGTGTGCAACACTCTTCGACCCCCCCTAGCCCCCCCATGAATCAGGGGGGGAACAATAATACTGTTATTTCGTTGAAAATTGGTATTATTTGAGTGTTGTCCCGCTCGCACTCAAATAAAAAGCTGAGATACTCGCTTGACGAATTGCACTTGTGCATTTAAATTGTATATTTCGATCGTCATCAAAAATCGTTAATTCGTTTCTTTATATCGCCTTCTATGCCTCTCAATCGCCAGAGAAATCGATCTGGCGCAGCAGCTTCTCTGATGATGTGCGGTGCGCGCCCTAGGAGTACAAGTCAAAGAACTCAGTTGTTATTGTCTGACGCGGTTGCAAGTGGGGATTTCATGAAAAAATTATGATTCCGATGCTGAGGCAACGGAAACGATGTAATTTCTATTGTAATTAACGATCGAGAATTGGGAATGAGGAATCGATCGCCAGAAATTGGGATTTAAGAATACATATAGCCTTTCGATCCCCCATATGAGGTACTCATGGGCATAGGGCTCCGTGGGCATAGGGCTCCGTGGGCATAGGGCTCCGTGGGCATAGGCCAAACCGGGCATAGGGCATACCTCACTTTTTTGAGAAAGGCTATACTTTATTTTCCTTTTTCCGGCTAAGATTGCTGCACTTTCCCCATGCCCAATTTCTCAGACTCTAAACTGTCGTGATGTCTTTCTCTTTCGATGCCAGAACATCTTCTATTTTGGCAATGTACTTGTCCGTCAGTTTTTGAATTTTATCTTGCAAGTCTCGCGATTCATCTTTAGAGATATCGCTGCTTTTTTCTTGCTTGCGAATCGAGTCAACGGCATCGCGACGGATATTGCGAATTGCGATTTTACCTTCTTCGGCAAACTTCGCGGCCATTTTGACAAATTCTTGGCGTCTTTCGCTTGTAAGCGGTGGAATGTTCAAGCGAATAACTGAACCGTCGTTGTTAGGTACGAGGCCTACATCGGACAGGGAAATTGCTTTTTCGATTGAGGTAAGCGCTGTGCGATCGAACGGTTGAATGTTGATCGTTGTCGCATCCGGGGTTCCGATATTGGCAAGGGATTTGATCGGAGTTGGAGCTCCGTAATAATCTACCATGACTCGATCGAGGAGGGAGGCGTTGGCGCGTCCCGTCCTGATAGTATTAAAAGACCGTTGAGTAGCCTCAACTGCCTTTTGCATATGATCTTCTGCTTCAGCTAACTTCACAAAATCCTCCGACAAGAGTTCCAATAGATTCTCCCATTACGGCTCGGTAGATGTTGCCCGATACCGAGAGGTCAAATACCATAATAGGAATATTATTTTCTTTGCACAGGGCGATCGCGGTACTGTCCATCACCCGCAAGTCTTGGTTCAAGACGTGGGCGTAGGTGAGGGTTTGATACCTGCGCGCGTCTGGGTTGAGGTGGGGGTCAGAATCGTACACCCCATCTACCTTCGTCGCTTTAAAAATCACCTCTGCATCAATTTCAGCCGCCCGCAAAGCGGCTGTAGTATCAGTAGTAAAGAAAGGATTACCAGAACCGGCACCAAAAATCACTACCCGTTTTTTTTCCAAGTGACGAATGGCGCGCCGCCGAATGTAGGGTTCAGCTACTTCTTGCATGGCGATCGCCGATTGTACCCTTGTTGGCACTCCTGCTTGTTCCAGTGCATCCTGCAAAGTGATAGCATTCATTACCGTAGCAATCATGCCCACGTAGTCGGCTGTTGCCCGATCCATCCCTGCGGAAGCAGCTTTCACGCCACGAAAAATATTGCCGCCGCCGACAACGATCGCGATTTGAATCCCTTCGGAAACGACTTTCGCCACTTCCTGGGCGATCGACCCAACGACTACCGGATCGATACCGTAGCCCAAGCTACCCATCAGCGCTTCACCGCTGAGCTTCAGCAAAACCCGCTGATAAACCATCCCCATGCCGCCACTATTTTTTACTCTTTTGTCTCCACCATAAGATAGCAGCACGGGTGCATTTTGAACATCAATTGGCTGGAACAGGCTTTTGAGCTTGTTCCAGCACACCTGGGTGAGAACTCTCGACTAAATTTATTCCTTGGGAACGAAATCAAGAGCAGCAGAATTCATGCAGTAACGCTGACCGGTTGGCCTGGGCCCATCGTTGAATACGTGGCCGAGATGAGCGTCACAAACAGCACACAGTACCTCAGTACGGCGCATGAACAAGGCATTATCCGCCTCATTCCTGACATTTTCTTCTTTAATGGGAGCGTAGAAACTCGGCCAACCGGTACCGGAATCGTATTTTGTTTCTGATTCAAATAGCTCAGTGCCGCAGCAAATACACTTATAAATTCCCGGCTTTTTGTTGTCGTGATATTCGCCGCTAAAAGCTCTTTCTGTTCCCTTTTTTCTGGTGACTTTGAACTGTTCTGGCGTTAGTTGCTGTTGCCATTCGGCATCGGTTTTCTTAACTTTGTCTGTCATGATTTAATGTTGTTGACTGTTGACTGTTGACTGTTGACTGTTGACTGTATATATAGCAACGAGTAAGGTAGTTAGGACGTTATTAATTGCTAAAACCATTGATTTTATTGCATCTTCACATCTATCTTCTTCCTTCGGCTATAGCTAGTTAACTCATACCAATTTAATGGGTCGTTGCATAGAATCCGATCCCCCTAAATCCCCCTTAAGAAGGGGGACTTTGAGAAGAATCTTGTCCCCCCCTTATTAAGGGGGGTTAGGGGGGATCTGATTCGGGAGCCACCTCATAAAAAATTGGTATCATGCCTCCATTAATATTAACCTAATTGGCTCCAAATGAACATACCAGGGAAAAGGATTGTCTTTAATCGCCCGCCACTTTTCCTTGAAAACTTCAGCTTGCAAGTGATAATCTTGGGAATCGTGGGGAGGCGAGTGCAACTTGAGATATAATGTCACCCGGTGGGGAGTTTCCACGGTTGAGGCGATCCAACAAGCAAATGTATTTTCGCGATCGCGCGCGGCGCTAACAAAACTGATTTGATGAGCCCGAATTCCTACAGAAACTAGAGATTTGGGAATTGGTTCGGCGACAGTCAGATCGCAGCGCCAGTCGATCGCCTCCACGACAGTTTCGGAGATCGGTTTAGCAGCACAGAAGTTCTTACAGCCAGTCAACTGGGCGACGGTGAAGTTGCGCGGGCGATCGAAAATGTTCTGTTTGGTATCAAAGGCGATCGCACTTCCATCAGCCAAAACCAACAGATTCTCGCACACCCGATAAACCTCCTCTAAATTGTGGCTGACAAACAAAGTAATGCCTCGATAATTAGCCAAAGCCTGCATTAACTCCCGTTCCAGTTGACTCCGCAAGTGCGTGTCCAAAGCCGAAAACGGTTCGTCTAACAGCAGCAAATCTGGCGAACTCGCGATCGCCCTCGCCAAAGCCACCCGCTGCTGCTGGCCACCCGAAAGTTCCTGCGGATAGCGATTTTCAAGTCCCGACATTTGCACCGAAATTAATTGTTCTTTGACTCGAAGTTGTTGCTCGCTTGTAGATAAATGCTGCAAGCCAAAGGCAATATTTTCAGCCACAGTCAAGTGCGGAAACAAAGCATAGTTTTGAAACAAAAAACCGATACGGCGGTCTTTAGAAGGCACATTAATGCCCTCTACTGAGTCAAATAAAACCTTACCATTGACTGCAATTTTACCGCTAGTTGGAGTTTCCAAACCGGCGATGCAGCGCAGAGTCATGCTCTTGCCAGAACCCGACGCGCCCAAAATTCCCAGCACTTCCTGCCCGATATCGAAACCGACATTTAAGGCAAAGCCAGAAAGAGGTTTAAAGATGTTTAGAAAAAGTCCACTTTGCGATTGTTTTGTTGGGTATTTTGGGGTAAGATTTGGTGCATTTTTGGGAATATGAGATTGCCGTTTATATGGCAATCCTAAATAAGTTGTGGGATGGGCATCTTGCCCGTCCCATTTATATCCCAATCCTAAATGAGTTGTGGGATGGGCATCTTGCCCGTCCAGAATTGTGGGATGGGCATCTTGCCCGTCCCGAGGATAAGCCTGAACCAGTTTTGTGGCTGACTTAGGATTAGTATAGTGGGGATTTGGTTGGGGAGATTTTTTTTGTAAATCAGTCCAAAAATTAACAGCAGTGAGCATCGTCAAAGCAAGACTGAGCACAATCAAAACCCAAATAGCAGCTTGCCTCATATCCCCAGCTTCCACAGCAAAATAAATTGCCATCGGGATAGTTTGAGTTTGTCCGGGAATATTCCCAGCTAACATCAAAGTCGCGCCAAATTCACCCAAAGCGCGGGCAAATGCGAGAATAGTTCCTGCTAAAATTCCCGGCCAGGCTAGAGGTAGCATAATCCGCCAAAAAACTGTCCATTCGGAGGCGCCTAAAGTGCGGGCTGCGTTGAGAAGATTGGCATCAATTTGCTCAAAAGATCCCAAAGCAGTTTTGTACATCAGGGGAAATGATACGACTGTGGCTGTAATGACGGCGGCTTGCCAAGTGAAGAGGATTGTTAAGTCGAATTTTAGCAACAATTGACCGATCGCGCCATTTCTCCCAAACAGCAGCAGCAACAAGAATCCGACTACTGTGGGCGGCAAAACTAAGGGAGAGATGAAAATGCCTTCAATTAAGGCTTTACCTCGGATGCGAGTTGAAAGCATCCAGCGGGCGGCGGCGATTCCGAGAAAGAATGTAAGAAATGTGGCGATGGCGGATGCTTTTAGGGATATCCACAATGGAGATAAGTCGAATTCCATATTTGGGATTAATAAAACCGGGCGGTTGAAACCGCGTCTATACAGACAAAACCCACCTCCGTGGGTTGAAGAACAGGAGATTAAAATTATGTTATTTTATTCAGTCCGCGGAGGCGGACTTCGTTTGTGTAGACGCGGTTTCAACCGCCGTCTTAATCTTAGCTAATTAACGAGCTAAACCGAATCCATATTTCTGAAATACTATTTTAGCGCGATCGCCCGCCAAGAACTCAACAAACGTTTTTGCGGCAGCGGGATGGCGGCTGTTTCTGATAACTGCTAGGGGATAGACAATGGGCGAGTGCAAATTTGCGGCGGCCGTTAGCTGTACAGTTACTTTGTCGGATGTTTTGGCGTCAGTGGCGTAGACTATGCCAGCATCAACGTTTCCGCTTTCGACAAATGTCAGCACTTGGCGGACGTTATTTCCTAGCACTAATTTTGGCTTAATTTGCTGCCACAATCCTAGTTTAGTTAGCATTTCTTGGGCGTATTGTCCGACGGGGACGCTGTTGGGTTCGCCGATCGCAATTTTCTTGATTTTAACATCTGTCAACTGTTTAAAATCGGTCAAAACAGCGCTATTTTTGGGTGCAATCAATACCAGGCGATTTGTCAGGAGGTTTCGTCGTGTCTGGTTGAGGAGCAAATTAGCTTGCTGCAAAGCATCCATTTGTTTGGTAGCGGCGCTAAAAAATACATCTACTGGGGCTCCTTGCTGAATTTGCTGGGCTAGGGCGCCGGAAGCAC
Organism: Microcoleus sp. PH2017_28_MFU_U_A; assembly: GCF_020738035.1. Taxonomy (NCBI): domain Bacteria; kingdom Bacillati; phylum Cyanobacteriota; class Cyanophyceae; order Oscillatoriales; family Microcoleaceae; genus Microcoleus; species Microcoleus sp. PH2017_28_MFU_U_A. The sequence goes on along the minus strand of NZ_JAEQCX010000135.1, from coordinate 21,931 downwards.
CAAAATTATAGGTAATATTAACATTGGGATTGCTGCTTTGATATACTGTTTTGATTTCTGTTAAGGCTGTCGAAAGACTGATTGCAGCGGATATGGTTAAAGATGTGCGCTGCTGCGTTGTGGCTGGAGTGCAACTAATCAGTAGTGCGATCGCCACCATTCCTGCGATAATTAAATTGAGAATATGTGTATTTTTTGAGTTCATGGGAAATAGAAGACCCGGCGGTTGAAGACCCGGCGGTTGAAGACCCGGCGGTTGAAACCGCGTCGATACATACAAAACCCGCCTCCGCGGGTTGAAGAGCAAGCGGTTAAAATATGTTATCTTCTTCAGTCCGCGGAGGCGGACATTGTTTGTGTAGACGCGGTTTCAACCGCCGTCTATGTTTGTGTAGGAGCGGTTTCAACCGCCGTCTATGTTTGACTTTCTGGCGGTTTCAACCGCCGTCTATTCCCGCCATTTGAGGGCACAACCGATCGCCTCTGTACTCGAAGGTTCTATCGGTTGGTCATTCAGCAATTGGTCGATCGCACTTCGCAAATAAGAAAATTGCACCGCTTCTGAATTGTCGGCATTGTCGTCTATTAAACCTTTATAGCGCAATCTGCCGTCTTGGTCTAACAAAAAAACCTCCGGCGTATGAGAAGCCCCAAAACTTTCAGCCACATCTTGAGCCATATCTCGGATGTACGGGAAGTTGAGTTGATTGTTGGCTGCAAAAATTTTCATATTTTCAAAATTTTCGTCGGGATGCTGGTTGGCATCATTAGCATTAATCCCGATTAAAGTAACGTCTCTATCTTGAAAATCTGCTTGCAGTTGTTTGAGGCGATTGAGATACAACTGGACGCAGGGAGACTGATTGCACAAAAATATCACCGCTATCGCTCGAAATTTTTCTAAATATCGAGATAAATGGTGAACGTCTTCGTCAACTCCCGGAAGTTCAAAATCGGGAGCGTAGCCGTTAATGGGAGTACCTGTTGTTTCGCTGATTAAACTCATTTTTTCAGGATGTGAGGAGCAGTATTTTCTAAGATGAAAGATGAAAGGATCGGTGCGAATCTAATAGGTTATTTTTGGACTTTACCTTAATTATAGCCTGACTAACAGCCTATTTGAATTCGGACTTGGCGATTTATTCCTCGTCTTGCTTTAGCCAACCTTTCGCCAGAGCTTGATATCCAATCATTTTGTATGTTAGTTTGGCGGCGGTAAATTCTGAGACTACAGAATCTACAACAGGTGCTAGTTCCATGATGTCACAGCCGATGACTTCGTAGGACTCGAATAACCGGCGTAAAAATCCGGTGAGCGAATACCAATTTAACCCACCTGGTTCCGGCGTGCCAACTCCTGGTATTAATGTCGGATCGATGCCGTCTAGGTCGATCGTCAAAAATACTCGTTTGGTTGTTATGCTAGCAATTGCGCGATCGGCCCAATCCGGTTGATTAGCTATTTCCCGAGCTCGAAACACGTTTAGCTGTTTGGCTTTAATCAAGTCGGCTTCTTCTTTGCAGATAGCGCGAATCCCGATTTGCAGTGTCGGTAAGCCCATATCGACAACCCGCCGCATCACGCAGGCGTGGTTGTGAATCGAGCCTTCGTATTCGTGCCGCAAGTCGCCGTGGGCGTCTATTTGCACGACTGTGAAGGGTTCGTCGGGGTATCCTTGGCGGTAGCCTTCGACAACGCCGGCGGTGATGCTGTGTTCGCCTCCGAGGGAGATGACAAACTTATTTTCGGTAATTAGCTGGTGCACGGTTTGTTGCGTGACTTGCAGCATTTCTAGGGATGATACTGGTTGCTGGTTGCGGGTATCGGCGATCGGCAATGCGGTATAAATACCAACATCGTAGCAAACTTCGCGATCGAGTTCTTCGTCGTAGCATTCGAGCTGGTGAGAAGCTTCTAGCAGTTTAGCCGGCCCGTTTTCGCACCCCCGCCGATAGGTGGTTGTTGCTTCGTAGGGAATTGGTAAAATAACTACTTTGGCTGTGTCGTAGTCGGGTACAATTTCGGAACCGAGAAAGGGTACGACAGAAGTTGAGATGATCGTTGGCATAGGGGAAGTTTGAATAAGGCAAAAAATGCAGCATCTTTAATCCTGACATAATAGCGGCTCTAACTACAAAGGAAGGAGAAAGAGGATTTAACCGCAGAGGGCGCAGAGGGCGCAGAGGGAGGAGGGAAGGAAGGTTTGCGTATATTTCCGTGGTTGCCTCGAATTGCGATACGGTTGGTAGTAAGGACTTTAGTCCTTTGCACCCTTAAATTTTCACTTTTTTACCTATATGACTTCTTCTACGTTAACTGCTGCCCGGCCTCAAACCTGGATGTGGAAAGGCTTTCCGATTTGCTATCAGGCTGCGGGTTCCCAGGGCCCTGCGGTGGTGTTTGTCCATGGTTTCGGCGCGTCTTGGGGCCACTGGCGCAAGAATTTACCGGCGTTGGCTGCTGATTGTCGTTGTTTTGCGATCGATCTTATCGGTTTTGGCGGTTCTGCGAAACCCGCACCCAAGCTGGAGATTGATTATACTTTTGAGACTTGGGGACAGTTGATTGCTGATTTTTGTCGGGAAGTTGCGGGCGGGCCTGCTTTTTTGGTGGGAAATTCGATCGGCTGCGTAGCAATTATGCAAGCCGCTGTCGATTTTCCAGATATCGCCATTGGTGTAATTTTACTCAATTGTTCCCTGCGCTTGTTGCACGATCGCAAACGCGCCGAAATGCCTTGGTATCGCAGTTTTGGAGCGCCAATAGCACAAAAGATTTTAAATGTCAAATGGATTAGTCAATTATTTTTCAAACAATTAGCAACGCCGAATACAGTCAAAAAAGTGCTTTTGCAAGCCTATCACCGTCCCGAAGCTGTCAGCGACGAACTTGTAGAAATCTTGTTGAAACCAGCGCGAGACAACGGCGCAGTGGATGTATTTGTAGCATTTATCAGCTATTCTCAAGGCCCCTTACCGGAGGATTTGTTACCGCGTTTGAACTGTCCTGCTTTGATTATATGGGGCGCAAAAGACCCTTGGGAGCCGATCGCCCTCGGGCGAGAATTAGCCAAGTTTCCGGCTGTAGAAAAGTTTATTCCGCTGGAGGGCGTAGGCCATTGTCCCCAGGATGAAGCCCCGGAATTAGTGAATCCGATTTTACTCGAATGGATTAAACAATTGACAGTTGACAGTTGATAGTTGACAGTTGAAGTTTCTACTCGTTACCAGGCTGGAGCCTGGTAATGCTGATGGGGATAGCAATAGTATTGCTAAAATTTCATCTATTAATATTTTAGTCAACCTCAATACCGCAACATCTTAACAATGAGTCCCAAAATAAGGGTTTTAGCTCATGTTCTTGAAACGCTTGAGGCGAAATGTAGTTAAGATTGGTTAAATAATATACAAACGAGTCAGAATTTTTATCATCATCTTCTCGCTCAATGTGATAACGTATGGTGCAACATTTTAGCGTATTAGGAAGATAGTTTTTTTTAGGATCGATCAAATAATACTTACCATCTTCTTCCCATGTACAGTGCATTGCTTTTAGGCGTATTAAATATTTAGTGATTTGCTTTTTAGTACCCACCAACGGAAAACTTGCTAAAGGGACTGTCATAAGCGTATCGCGAGTAAGCCCTGGCATTTTTAATGATTTTTTGAAACGAGCGGGCGAGACTTAAAGATTGAAAAAATAGTCATCCCTATAGCCATCAAGGGTTTGAGATACTAGATTAGATCTAAAACTGTCCTTCGTATTGCTCCTTTGACTTTATCAAATTTTGCAATTGCAATTTTAACATACAGGCAATCAGGAAAAAAGAGTCATTGTGAAAATTGTCAATAGTTCTCAGGATATTTCTTTGAGCGAGGGCGATCGTATTTTTGAGCGCTTCCATCGCGGCTACTTCACTCAGATCCAAAAAATAGCAGGATCGGGATTGAGACTAAGCCTAGCATGGGAAATCGCAAGGGCCCACGGTGGCGATATTCAACTAGATACTGCTATCCTCGGTCAAACAGCGTTTATACTGAGCTTACCTGTGGGCGATCGCTATTAACCGAACTTGAAAAATTTTAACAAGACTTATCTTGAAATACATCTCCGTTTACCTGCGTTTATCTGCGGTTTCGGGAGCGATAGAAGATTTATACAATAAGTCTAAGGGTTAAGGATATTGTCCCTTCTCGCTCGTGCGATCGAGCCTGTTTTGCAGCCTCTGGTACGAGCATTCCATCCAGTTGACGAGCTAAACATCTCTCCAGTAGTTTACCCAGTGCTGTCATTGTACCAGATCTGCCTGATAAAGGCTATACTCGATTTCTTACCAATTACTTGCATTTTTATTAATTTCTCAGTTATCAATAAAACTTTTCGGTATGGACAACTTGAGCATCGACACTAAAACCCGCACCGTCAAGCTAGCTTCCGAGTGCATAGACCTAAACAAAGAAGAGTATATCGTGCTGCTGCTGTTGAGCAAACACTACGGCAAATATGTCGCACCGACAGCGATTTTTAATGTGTTGTACAAGCGTCCCCCAACAGGTGACGAAGAGAAAATAATAGTCGATCGCATTTTTGAACTCAAGAGAAAGTTAAAAGACAACGGCGACACATCCATGCTAATTCATACCGAACCAAACGGGAGTGGCAAATATGGAATTCTCGCAGTAGAAAGTCCCGTGCAAATCAACGGCGAGATTTTGCAGCCGCCGGAACCCAACCCAGAATCAGAACAACTTTTAAACAATCGGTACCGGGTAATTGAGAAGTTGGGAGAAGGAGGTTTTGGCTTAACATTGTTGGCCGAAGACACGCAAATGCCTTCGCACCGGTGTTGCGTCATTAAGCAGCTTAAGCCGCAGACAAATAATCCTGATATCGATCAAAGTGTTCGAGAGCGTTTCTCTCAAGAAGCTGCTGTTTTGGAAAAGTTGGGCGAAGGGCATTCTCAAATCCCCAAACTTTACGGGCACTTTGAGGAAAACGGTTTATTTTTCTTGGCGCTGGAATGGATAGACGGGGAAACGCTTAACAACCGAGTCAAAGTTGTTGGAAGAATGAACGAGGAGGAAGTTAAAAAAATCCTGACAAGTCTGCTAATAGTTTTGGATTATATACACGAAAAACAGATTATCCACCGAGATATTAAACCCCAAAATATTATATTACGCAAGTCTGACGACGAACCAGTTTTGATAGATTTCGGCGTAGTTAAGGAAACAATTAATCAAGGGATGACTGCTGGGTTAAATGATGTAACAATCTCCATTGGAACGCCCCAATTTATGGCTCCGGAACAAGCCGCTGGGAGACCCGAATATTCGAGCGATTTATACAGTTTGGGATTGACGGCAATTTATTTACTAACTGGAAAGTGGCCCCAGGATTTAGAAACTGACCCCCAAACTCGGGAGATGCTTTGGCAGAATCATTCATCAAAGGTGAGTGTGAGATTTGCCGCAGTTCTGGATAAAGCGATTAGATTTCACCCCCGAAGTCGGTTCGCTAATGCTAAGGAAATGTTAGCAGCTTTGGAGGAGCCAACAGTGGCTACTTTGGCGAGCAGTCACGAGCAAGATAACTCTCAAAAAAGCAGTAACAAAAGCTGGCTTATTTATGTATTTTTGATATTTTTAATTGCTTTAGGTGCGGGTGCTTTTGTCTTCAAAAAAGAGTTGATAAGTATCCTCAAAGATGCTGTACACTTAGCTGAGAGAAGTCTGAATCCTAGCGATTCTCAATTGCCCTCTTTGCCTGGGGTGACACCGGAAAATGCCGAAACTTCCTCGCCTGTAGATGCCAGCAGTTACATCAGTGCGGGCGATCGCATTTTGTTCGCTAGCACGGCAAATCCTGACAAGCAAGCAGGAGTTCGCGCGATCGCCAGCGGTGACTTCAAAACGGCGGTAAGTCAGCTAGAAGCGGCTGTAAAAGTCGATCGCACAGACGCGGAAACTTTAATTTATCTCAATAACGCTCGACTCGGTACTGCACAAGCTTTGAAAATTGCCGCAGTAGTTCCGATTGGCGACAATCTCAGCGGGGCGGCGGAAATATTGCGCGGGATAGCTCAAGCTCAAGACGAAGCAATTAAGGCGGGAGTGCCTTTAAAGGTAGTAATTGCTGATGACGGTAATGATGAAAATCGGGCGAAGGCTATTGCACAGAGTCTGATTGCAGATAGCAGTATTTTAGCGGTTGTCGGTCACGGCACCAGCAAAACTTCGATCGCAGTTGCTCCAATTTACAGTCAAAATCAAATGGTGGCGATCGCACCTACGAGCACGAGCATTCAATTAGCAACGGTTCCGAGGCGCCCTGACGGCGTGAACTATTTCTTTCGGACGATACCGAGCGACCAATTTACAGGTACGGCTTTAGCTCGCTATATGTTAACTGGCATGAAAAAAAGCACGGCTGCGGTTTTTTACAATTCCAAAAGTTCTTATAGCAAGTCTCTGCAAACAGCTTTTTCTACTACTTTGATTCTGGAAGGCGGTCAAGTTGTTAAAGAAGTAGATTTATCTGAGCCAAATTCGGCGACGCACATCGATGGGATGGAAGCAGATGTGTTGGTTTTGCTACCAGATTCAGATACTGTAAATTCATTCCTGGAAATCGCTAAAAATAATCAAAAAGGTTTGCCAATAATTGGCGGTGATGCTCTATACAATACGGATTTATTGAAACAGGGTGGAGCAGCTTTGAACGGGGCTATAATTTCTGTACCTTGGCATTTTGCTGATAGTAAAAATCAAAAATTTGTAGAATTAGCTAGAAATTTGTGGGGAATTGATGTTAGCTGGCGGACGGCGATGAGTTACGATGCGGTGCAGGTGTTGCGGATGGGAAGGTCGATCGGGAAAATTGCTCCGAATAGCGGTCAAGCGGGGCGAGTGATGCTGGCTAAAGCCTTAGCTGCTGAGGATTTTAAAGTTAGCGGTGCGACGGGGGAAATTAGATTTTTGTCGAGTGGCGATCGCAATAGCAAAGTAGCTCTTTTGCAAATTGTACCCGATTCTAAATCCGGTACGGGCTACGATTTTGCGCCAGTCGATCGATTTTAGATTTTAGCTTACTCCCGGCATTTAGAGCGGATGTTGCTAGAAGAGGTGCTTAGGGATGTGGAGGGGTAGAGGCGATCGCTCCCTACTCCATCATAGACCTGTTTAGGATTAATGCTCTTGCCGATAAGTACAGCAAAATACCATTACAAAGATGCCAAAGAAAATGAGTGCCCGTTGAAAAGTAAGGACAAATTGCGCGATCGACAGTTCGGAATAAAAGGGCTAACAAGAATACCCCCGATGCTGCTAATAGAACAAATGGCTCACGCTTTTGCTGTTGGTAGTGATATAGTCCAAGCCCTAGTAATACTAAAAAAGTAGGAGCATAAGAAAGAGAACCGTTGAGTACATTTGTAAATTGATTGCTGAAGTTGCTTGCAAATAAAAATCCTACTAGCAATCCTCCTGCATATCCATATTTCATTCTAACTACTTGACGGCTATATAACCATAAAAAAACAAGCTGAAAGAGCACAATAGGAATCATATCTAGCAATCCTGCCCATTCTGTCGCAAATGTATGAAATAGGGTACTTCCAATACCTATACTGGTGGCTAAACTAATCAATATCCAAATACCAGTCGGTACTTTTTGCTGTTGCCGAGTCAATTGAAAAATAGCCCATGCTGCAATGAGGAAAGAAATATTAGATACAGCATTTAGTGGTTCACTCCATAAACCAGGAATAATACGTTCGCAGTAAAGATCGATGTAATCATTCATGTCATGTCACTGTTTTGAGAGTATAATAGACCTGTTCCATAATTCTTGTGGAAAGTAGGGATTAGGCGGAACGCCTGCCCTTGAGTGGCTCTTTAGGAGATGTCTAATTCAGACTACAGTACAATCGTTAAATTGAACAAAAAACCTGTCTCAAATTTAATGAATTCTCCATTTTATCCCGATCGCCGTTTTTTCAAATACCGAGTTGCTCTGCTAATAAGCATTGCTGTGATTATCCCTTTAGGTTACGCAGTCAGGTTTTCTCGCGGCCCTGCACCGGAATGGTTCAACGATTTTTTCGGGGCCGTAGCTTATGAAATATTTTGGATTTTGCTAACAGTTTTTTTGTGGCCGCAAGCTTCCCTCGTTTGGGTTGCTATAGGAGTGTGTATTGCTATCTGCGGATTGGAGTTTCTGCAACTGTGGCAACCTCCGTTTTTACAAGCAGCTAGAGCTACTTTACCGGGACGATTGGTATTGGGAAACTCATTTACTTGGTGGGATTTTCCGTCTTATTTTATCGGTAGTTTTTTGGGTTGGGTGTGGGTGCGGTGGCTGAGGCGATCGAACCATTGTCAATAAGCCTTTCATAAACGGGCAAGATGCCCGTTCCACAATAAAATCTAATTTTTGTGGAACAGGCATCTTGCCTGTTGCTGATATTAGTGCAAAAATATCTCCGTTCACAAAGACTTAAAGCCCTCCGCCAGACTGAGTTTTTTGACTCAACCAATCCTTACCCAATCTGATTGTCACATCCGACTGCAAAGAACCGGTACTCTCAACCAGCACCTCTCCAAAACCCAAAGACTGGCGAATCGCTTCAGCACTTTTAATGTCCCCGTCTTGAGCTACAATCGTCGTTACATCTAGCGGTTCAGGCCAAGCTTTAGAAACTTGCACATTTCGATAGCCTGCCCGAGTTAAAGTCTTGGCAAAATCTTCAACAGCCGATCGATCGCCCGTACTGTCTTGAATCGCCACCTTCAGAAAAGTCGAATCAGCATTCTCGATTGTCCAAGTATTTTGACCGAAGTCAAAATGCTTTGCCACCAGAGTTTCGATGCCATTTTGGTCTGGCAACCAAAAACTTGCCTTGTAGTCCTTAGGATCGCTGAATTTGCCCGGAACCATCAACATCTGCACTCCAGCGCGATCGGTTTGAGTAGCAAAACCAGCCAAAGCCACCAATTCTTCTATACTCAAATTAGTATCAAGGTGAGACTGAATCACCGATAAAATCTTCGGCAACCGAGAGAGCAAACCAACATTAACTTGCTCTTCCACAAAAGCCCGCATCAACAATTGCTGGCGCTGTACCCGCCCGATATCCCCTAAATCGTCATGTCGGTAAAGCAAATAGTGTACGATTTGTTCGCCATTCAGACGTTGTTTGCCAGCCTTTAAATCTATATATAAATGCTGACTTTCATCGGTATACTTCATGTCTTTAGGGACATTAATCGTAATCCCGCCCAGGGCATCTACCAAACTTTTGATGCCTTGAATATTGACTGTGACATAGCGATCGATTCCCACGCCGCCCAGCAGTCCGCTCACTGACTTCGCTGAAGAAGCAGGGCCGCCGTAGTAATTAGCTTCGTTGATTTTCACGACACCCCTACCTTCGACATAGGTGCGGGTGTCTCGCGGAATGGAAAGCACGCTTATTTTTTTATTTTGAGGGTCAAACCTCACCAACAGCATAGTATCGGTTAACCCCTTAAAAGAGTTTTGCCAGACATCGTATCCCTTGTCTTTATCGGGATGGCCTTCGAGGTCTGAACTCAGAACCTTAAGTCCTAGAACTAAAATATTAACTGGGCGAGTCAGCTCCGGCATCTTCATGTTGAGCTTTGCCATGTCGCCTTGAGAAAACACCGCCGCTTCTTCAGGGCTCAACTTTTGTTGCTGAAGCGGCGTTGTGGAAAGGGAGACGGCTAGCAGCGCTCCGGCTGTGGCTGAGAGCATGGCTACTCCAGCCAAACCAAAACCAAAACCCAGCCAACGGCCTCGATGCGGTTGGTGCGATTTTTTGGTTGAAGGTTGAGCGGTTGATTGTTTGATAGGGTCTTGATTAGGAGTTTTTTGAGCTGGCACTGGCTTCCTCACACACAACAAAAATAAAAAAGATCGTGACAATATGTAGTATCAAGCTGAAAACGCAGTCAATCAATACGGTAGGGGCTTAAAAGAACCCTAAATTATGATAAATGTTTGCCGACCACTTGCTCGGCTACGCGGCTAATTCCGGGCAACCATAGCGGTTGACGCTTCCAGAGGCGAACCATCAGTCCCAGGGCAACGATAAAATAGCTGGTTGTCAGCAGGCTACTCATTAATAACATGGTAAGTGTCGAAGATTCCGCAGAAATCGCTCCAGCTTCTAAAAGAATATGTCCTAAGAGCCAGCTAAATGCAAGGGCAATTGCCAATCGGCTGACGGCTTTGCGCTCGGGGCTGCCCTGACGGCGGTAAAGATTCCACAGGGCGGGGAAAAAGCCGATGACTGGGATCATTAGTACAAACAGACTTGCCCGATCGAGTTCGGGATTGTCTAAGGGATCTTTATTTTTCATAATTCGCTACTGAAAATTTGTAGAAGGTCTAGTTTTGCACACAAGTTATTTGTTAGAGGCAAAATTTATATCCTAAACCAAAATTCGGAGAGCAGGGCAGGTTTTGCACAAAGATTGTCTCTTAGAGGCAAAATTTGGCCGCTAAACCTGCCTTTACCTATTATTGACAACTTTTCGACCTGGAGAGCCGCATTTTGATAAACTGGATACAGCACAGGAGACAGGAGAACAGACTTAGCCATGACCAAATCCCAAAAATCGATCGTTATTTCTCCATCAATATTATCAGCCGATTTTAGCCGTCTTGGAGAAGAGATTCAGGCTGTCGATCGCGCTGGCGCCGACTGGATTCACGTAGATGTGATGGACGGTCGCTTTGTACCTAATATTACGATCGGGCCGCTGATTGTCGAAGCAATTCGCCCGGTTACTACCAAGCCCCTGGATGTCCACCTGATGATTGTGGAGCCGGAGAAGTACGTGGAGGACTTCGCTAAGGCTGGTGCTGACATTATTTCGGTGCACGCCGAACACAATGCTTCGCCTCACTTGCACCGCACCCTGGGTCAAATTCGGGAATTGGGCAAAATGGCTGGTGTGGTTTTGAATCCTTCGACACCGCTGGAGTTGATCGAGCACGTGCTGGAACTTTGCGATTTGGTGCTGATTATGAGCGTCAACCCGGGCTTTGGCGGTCAAAGTTTTATTCCGACTGTTGTGCCGAAAATCCGCAAGTTGCGCCAAATGTGCGACGAGAGAGGTCTCGATCCTTGGATTGAGGTGGATGGTGGTTTGAAGGTGGATAATACTTGGCAGGTGTTGGAAGCGGGCGCAAATGCGATCGTGGCTGGTTCTGCGGTGTTTAAGGCGAAGGATTATGCTGGTGCGATCGAGGGTATCCGCAACAGCAAGCGTCCGACTCCACAGTTGGCGGCTGTTTAATTGAAAATGCGATCGCGTCCGATAAATTGCTAATAGACTTTTCCGAAAATTATCGCTTCACAGGCATCTGTGAAGCGATAATTATTTGAGATATTTAAACGTCTGTTGATGTCGAATATTGAGCCGACATTATCAGTCCTAAAAGTATCAAGATCTAAGCCGCAACGTCAGGTTAACGGTATCCTTCACAAAGCCAGGAACTAGCCAACTAAAAAGCGATCGTTTAATCTCTTTAATAACCTCCGCATCCGTCACCGTCGCAGGGTAAGCACACGTTATACCATTTTTCTAAAGATCCGATAGAGATCGAACACGACAAGACATTGTAATTTATACACTTTCCCTGTTTGCCAAAGTCTGTCATAACTTTAAAAAAATGGTATTATCACTCATATTTTTAACTTTGAGAGCAATTTTATTTGAAAAAGTGTTTAAAGAATTACTACCTCATTTTCGACAAAAATGGTTGATGAGAAAATCGAGACCATTACCAGATAGCGTACAATTTGCCTTAAAAAAATTTGAAAATATCTGGATAGCTGACGGCTCAACATTAGAAGCATTATTTCGTAAACTAGAAAGTTTATCAGATTTTCCAATTGGTCAATTATCCGGAAAAATGGGAGTAATCGTAGACCTAGTAACTCATCTTCCCGAAGAAATTTGTTTTTGGGAAAATCCGAAACAAGCAGATACTCATGTTCGAGGAAGATTTCCTAAAAACAGTTAAGCCAAAAATCTTGCTGTATGGTAGGAGGCTTCTATCATTTCGCTTTTTGGAAAAAATTAATCGAGCAAGAAATTGGATTTATTACTCGGATTAAGAAAGGTGCATCTTATCAGGTCGAGCGGGTATTAACCAATACTTATGATGTCAAAAACCAGATAATTTAGATAGGTGCAGGGACAAAAAAACACCAGCCTTGACTATAAGACAATACGGTTAACTTAAGACAGCCCTGGGGGTAAAACCCTATGAAAAATAGATACTGCGTAGCCGCGTGCCTGCCCGTTGGCGAAGCCGCCCTGAAAGGGCTAGGGCTTATGCTTCGTTCCTCTCTTCGGACAATTTTAAGTAAACCGTATTGGACTATAAGATTAGTACAAGTTCGCTCAAAGAAATCCTGGCGTTCTTATCTAACAAGTGTCCGAGAACCTAAAATATTACCCCCCTATGTAGTGGCAGATTTGTATCAAAGACGCTGGCGAATTGAAGATATCTTTTGTACAGTAAAGAGACTTTTAAATTTAAGTTATTTATGGACAGGTTTGCTCAACGGAATCCAGATTTAAATCTGGGCTAGTTGGCTATTTTATGCGGTTTTGATAGACTTAGGGGATGCCGTTGACCTCTCAACGTACCTTCTACAGTTGCTTCTAAAACAAAACCGTTTTATTGGCTCTACAACCCCTATTCATTTTGTTTGCTCCTGAATATAATTTGAATTAAGCCGATCGCACTTTTAGCACTCCCCGGTCAAAAACCCGCTTGTCAGTACCGATCGCACTGACAAACATCCGGTCTTCATAGACATCAAACGTCGCAAAACTCAGGCGGCTAGCAGAAAACTCCGTCCACTCAGAACGCCCCACCGGACGAGTCCCTCCGCCAGCACCGCAAATTAAATAAGTCGTACCGTCAATCGAGCGGGTGCGTTCGTAACTGTGTTCGTGTCCGTTGATATAAAGCTGCACGCCGTATTTTTGAAACAAAGGCGTCAAAGTCTTAATAAAAGGTTGATTCAATCCATACACGCCAGAGGAATAAATCTGGTGGTGACCGAACACAACTTTCCAGGGTGCAGTGCTTTGGCTTAACTCTTTCTCCAGCCAAACAAGCTGATTTTTCCAGTCAGCATTGTCATTGGTATCTAATGCAAAAAACTGTACCGGATCGCGCCGAAAAGTATAGTAGCGACCTTGCATATTAAAACCCGGATATTTAACTTGCGGGTCGCCGTTAGCAGTGCGAATGTCGTGATTTCCCAAACAAGCATAAAATTTAACGCCTTGCTGCAATAACGGCTGATAAGGCTTCTTAAAAACAGCATTAATTTTTTCAATTTCGCCGTTATTGTAGATATTGTCGCCGGCGAGAACAGCTATGTTAAAAGGATTTTCCCGGTGATATTGCGCCATCGCCTCAGCCACAGCATACTGACCTTCAGCGCCGGTACCGGTGTCGGCCAGCGAAATAAAGCGTAAAATAGGCGGTGAGGCCGGCAATGGGACGATCGCCCTTTGGGCCTCAAGGTTAGAAGGCACAGCAGCATTGGCGTCTTTACCCCAGGAAGTCCGAAGCTGAAGCATTTTCGAGACTCCGGCCAAACCTAGGGCGCTCAGACTGCCTAAAATTAGAAAGTGACGGCGTTTGATGCTCATGAGAAATTTGGGTAGAACTAATGAAATGATAAATTAAGGATGAGATGGCTCACCTAAAATTTATCCTGTTTAGATATATTTGTAACGCTCCAAGGCAGATAAAATGTCAGAAGAACCACTAAACCAACCAACTCCAGAACCGTTTGAATCTCCGACACCGGAGGTAGATTCCCCAGCAAAGTCGGCCGCGACTCGCACCACAGCTAAAAATGCTAGCAGTTCTGTTCCCACAAATGAGAAAATCAAAGCTTTGATGACCTCGATTGGGAATTTGGGAAAAGGGGGAAAAAAATTAGCAGCAGAACCTCCTTTGCAGCCCCAAAAGCCCGCACCAACTGCTTCCAACTCAGCAACAACTCCTCCTCCGCCTGCGAAAGTTAACAGCGTTCCCCCGCCAAAAGCTGGGGTAAAATTCGCTAAAAAGCCTGTATCTAAACCCGCGGGCGGCAGTTTTTTAGGGAAAGTCGGCGTACTTTGGCAAAGTATTGTGCGGTTAGTTCGATCGTTCCTACCTGCATCTGCGAACGCCAAGCTGTCCGATCCAATTTTAAACGCCTCCTTAGCTGCAATTCTCATCGTTGCGATCGGTTTAACTTTCAACAGTTTCTCGGCAAAACCGCCCCAGAAATTAGCAAAAGCGCCTATCCCAGCAGCACAGCTATCCCCAACCTTTGACGATTTTGTGGCGCCGGGAACAGCGAAATCCCCAGAGGCGATCGCAAATTCTCAGCCTACACCCGCTAATTTTAAAAGCAAATTGCCCGATTTAGCGGCACCGAAAAAACCGGAACCTGTAGAAATTCTCCCGCCGCCGCCACTGACGCCGGAACAGTCTCTGATTGCGGCGATTCAAAATCAAGTTGCTGAAATTACTAATCGACTGGGCGGCGGTTTAGTTAAGTCTGTTGATGCTGATTTCTCGATCGGTCTTTTGACTGTCAAAGTCGCTGAAGATTGGTACAAACTCAGCGATGTAGAGCAAAATCAGCTCGCCAGTCAAATGTGGAAAGAAGCTAACTCACTGGATTTCAGCAAATTACAAATTGCAAATCTGGAAGGTAAGTTAATAGCGAGAAGTCCGGTTGTTGGCTCGGAGATGATTATTTTAGAAAGAGGAATTAATAAAGTTTAAATTCGGGAGCATCTCCTTTTTACAAATCTATTCGTAGGGGCGAAGCATTTCGGCAGTAAATCTCTGATTCTGGTTCATAAATTATGTGCCGAAATGCTTCGCCCTTGCCACAATGAGATGCACCGTTAAATTCTCTGTATCTGCAAACAGTCAGATCCGTCTGAAAGTCCAGGACGCAGCATCAAATTAGCTAGGTTTGTAGTGAGGACTTCAGTCCTCATCAAATGAGAGAGGACTGAAGTCCTCACTACGAACCTTAAAAAGTTGATTTACACCAGAGATTAAATTAATTAACTTTGATGGAAATTGAAAAATGACAATTTTAACTCAAGTCCAACAAGTAGAAATTAAATATCCCAGCAGCGACCCAGATGCGATCGCTGAAAGCGACATCGCGCGCGATCGCATGACTTATGCTGTAGAAGCTGCGAACCTTTACTTTCAAGGGCGATCGGATGTTTACGTGTCAGCTAATTCTTTCATTTATGATTAAGAAAGGAACAACATTGTTCCGTAATTTCAAGGCAGTAAATTTGAGTAGGCCTTCCATGCGAGCATACAACAATTTAAGTATTATTACTGAGTAAAGTACATTACTTTGATAAAGAATCTGTAAACTTTTAACAATTAAATCACAATTTATCAGTAAAACAAACTAACAAGCGCAGCAAGTTTCACATATTCGCTGGTATTAAGTTGTTGCGGACACTGCCAGTTTTTCAGTACCCGACTGAAAATATCAGTAATTTCCGTGATTGACTGCCAGCCGGAAATACGGGAACATTATTCTCAATAAAACTTTGGAAACTAAATAAAAATCAAGGACTAAAAACTCGATCGAATCCGAATCCACACATTCCTCTTGAACGAAGTGTGAAGCGCATCAATTAGTTAGTTTGAAACTACCACAATCCAACAGATCACTCGCATCTACCGAAATCAAACATGAAACCTTTTCAAGATTCACCTTTTAACACTCAAGATCCGTTTCAGAATTTCCTCACCCCAGAATTCGAGATTGATACCAAAAACTTAATCAATAGTCAAGCTTACGCCAACACCATCCCAGAACAAACACTCGCTTCACTTCCAGCCAATGAGAACAATAGCGCTGAAGTTGCCAGCTTTTCTAACTCCCTTAGTTTGAGTCAGAGCTTCGCCTACACCGATTTTACCCCCCCCCGAAAAAAATAGAGTACTGGATGCTCTGACTGGGGAACTTATCGCTGAAAGGGATCTCGACTACTCAGACAAAGATATTTTAATCGGCGAAAGACGCGCATCCCTACTCGCACCAACAGCTTCAAATCCTAAAAAACCTCCCATCATCCAAAACGCCGAACTTAAGTTTACAGACAGCAACAATCAACCTTTTCCCAACAATCAACCCGTTCTCTTCATCACGGCTACCAATGTATTAGTTGATAACTTTGGCGACCCGCTAGGCAGCAGATTCAGCGACTTAACCGTAAAATTTTTAGTCGGCAAACAAGCTTACGAAGCAACAGTTTTGACAGACAAAAGTCGCAAATTAGAAAACAATCAATTTGAAATCGCCGTTCAAGTTCCCAACACCGTACCGTTAGGTGAATCCCGCATCGTCATCAGCCGCAAGCAAAACGAAAAAGTTAGCCCAAATCCCTTAGAAACAGCAAAAGAAGTTAAATACGATAGCAGTCCTTACCGAATAGAAAACAATACAGAATACATCTTTGCCGCGCAGTGGACAGCAGACAAAGTTGCAATTATTAACGGTGCAAATCCCAAATCAGTCGTCGCAGCTACTAATAGCAGCAAACTGTTAATTGATAGCGTTTCTGTGGGGACGGACGGTATAGTCGATCGACCGCGAGAACTAACACTCACCAGTGACGGTAGCCGTGCTTATGTAGTGATGGATCGTTCAGGGCGCGTTGCTGTAGTCGATCCGATGACGCGGCAACAGATTGACACTCAGCCGAATACCGCTGGTATCAACTCGATAAATTTGCCGAGTGGTGCAGAAGGTCGATCGATCGTCATAGACCCCCGCGACCAATACGCCTACATCGCAGACGGAAAAATCGGCAGCAACTCCATCTACGTTCTCGACATCAACCCATTTTCACCAACCTATCACCAAGTCACCCAAACCATCCCAGTCGGCACAGCCCCAAGCGGTTTGCGGCAAATCGCCCTTAGCAGCGACGGCAAAAAGCTATTTGTTACCGCACCAAACGGCGCGAACAGCAAGATTTACGCCGTTAACATCGACCCCAAAGACCGACCAATCAGCCCCGGCGCGAACCCCAAAAAATGGAATCAATTAATTGGAACTGTAACAGCCGATGAAGGCGTAGAAGGATTAGCTGCTACGGTCGATCCGCTGAAAATGACATTTACAAACAGCGGCAAAGATAGCAAAGGATTTGGGGTACTGGATATTACCAATAACGACCCCGTAAGTTTTGCTGCTACCACCCGATATACAAATTTAGGGCTGGGTTCAACTTTTGATTACTTCGATGTGAATGAGGGAGTTTCGGTAACAGTTTTACCGGATGCGAGTTATGCGTTTGTTGTGGGTCGGAATGCGGATACGAAATTTTTCGGTCAGGAAATACCCAGCATAGATGGAGACCCGCGGGCCGGTAGCAATATCGGCATTATCAAAAACCCGCTGACGAATCCGCAATTAGTAGCAGCAACTCGACCCATTCCAGATGGATTCGCTACAGACTTAGCGCTGTCAAGTGATAGCAAGTTTCTTTACGCTTCCTATCCAAATTTAAGCGGTGCGAATGGCAAAGTTTATGTTTTTGATGTGGAGGAATTTGTCAAAACGCTGACCAACCCCAGTCAATTCCAAGTAGATAATAAAGGTCGGGGTGTTGGGCTGCCGTTGTTTAACAGCGCTACGGCACGAAATGCTACAATTGCTGACTTGGCGGCAATTCCAATTGACAATATTAATCCAGCGGTTAGTATTGCTGCTGATTTTCAGATTCTGACTGATGCGAACAATCAATATACTTACGGCGTACCGCCGGGAAGTAAGAAAGCTCCCGTTTCTGTGACTAACCCTCGCGGTTTGGCGGCGACACCGCTAGATTGGCTGGATTTGAAAGAGCCGATAGGTACTAGCAAGAGTTCAGAAAATCCCCTTAACCCAAAGTTCCAATGGAGTTTTGACAGTCCACCGAATCAGGACATTACAGAAGTTAATCTCTTCGTCAGCCTGTTTGACGAAGGTGAGGGACTTTTGCCGTGGGATAAAGTAGTTGATTTACCAGATCCTAACGGTAACAAATTTCTCTCCGACCAAGGATTGAGCAAACCCCAGCAGTTAGGTTTACTGACAAAACCTTGGAACACATCTTCTTACCACGGTCAAGAAAACGATTTCAATCCCAACCGCATTTTAACTGCGACTTGGCAGAAAGATAGCACCAATATCGGCAAGTGGACTTTCGATGGCGGTAAAACATTTACTCAGGGAACCAATACCAGCTTTACACTTCCTCCCAGTCTCAAACTGACTGCCGGCCAGAAGTATAATTGGGCAGTTGAAGCTTGGAATAAAGAAGGAAAACGCAACGAGGAGTTTGGTAATTTCTGGACGCCGCTACCGCCAGCCCTCAACGGTGACAATACCTTCAGCAGCGTCACCGTGCTGACCCACGGCTTTAAACCTCCATTTTTGGATAAGCCGGGAATTCCTTCAGAGTTTTACCAAATGGGTAATAGCATTGCCAATGCAGGTATCGACGGCGGCGGTTTGATGATGAAGTACGACCTGCCTACTGGTAACTGGGTTCCTGTCAACAAAAATGGTGCAGTTTCCCCAGACTTCCAAGCAGGTTTGAATCCCAAAACCGACCCAAACTATCTCACTAAGCTGGGAAGTTATATAGCTCCATACCTTGCCCAAAAACAACCGTTAGTCCTACTGAATAACTGGTCAGAAAATAATGAATCGGCAGTTCCTGATTCAGGCTTCACAGAAGCAGCAGCAGATGCTTTCTTTACTTCCCTCGTGCAATTGGATGGAGTGCTGAAGAATAAAACCAGCCCTACCAAACAAGGTGCAGTTTTCAATTCACCGCTGCACTTTGTTGGTTTCAGTCGGGGTACAGTTGTTAACAGCGAAATTATTCAGCGTTTGGGAACTTATTTTCCTGATGCTGGCGGCAAACCCAACTCTGGTACTCGCGACCTTCAGATGACAACTTTAGACCCCCATGATTTCAACCAACCGTCGCTAAATGTGGTGACCAAAAATTTCGGTGATTTCCGCGAACCGAAAGTTCAGGTGTGGAAAAATGTTACTTTTGCGGACAATTACTATCAGACAGTCCCGAATTTATTGAGCGGTACACTTACGCCTGCCGGTCGCAATATTCCGAATCTACCGTCTACTGAGAAGGGAACAGCCCCAGGACTTAAGTTTCCGCGAGAAGGTTGGAGGTCAGAAAATCCCGATCCTAATGGTAAGCTATTAGGAGAACCGGATTTGTCGGTTTTCTTGGGAACTAATAAAAATAACCCAGGTTACAATAACAGCCGTGCTGGGTTTACGACAGATCCTATACCGGGAGATGTACACGGACGTGTTGTGAGTTGGTACGGAGGAACATCCGACTTGCTTCCAACTAACTTTCCGTCCGATCAAAACTTAGAAGTTAATCCTGTATTTCGTCGGCGAGGCGATGGATATCGGGAACGGTTGTTCGATAAAGACTTTTCATTTAGCAATAGTGTTTTGACAGGCCCGGCTCGCGTTAGCCCTTGGTATACGCCGGAAAGCAAATTCCAACACGGTGCAGATGCTGCTCCTTGGGAAGGGATTGGTACGGGCTGGTTTTATTCGGCTATGGGTGGCGGTTACAGTTCGCGCCCTAAAACAAATGTAGAGCGTATCCCGGTTGATTTTGACAATACTTATGATGCCAGGATGCGAGGAGATGCGGCAGTTCCTACTTTGTTTAATGGGAATTTTGATGCTGTTTTCGATCCGAAGGGAGTGACTCGAACTCCTTTGTCTAAGGGTCTACCTGGGTGGTCGTTCCACAACGGTCAATCCGATCCAAATATTGATTTAGTTCAAAGTTTGGAAGACGTAAAACTTATCCAAGGGAACAGCGAACCAAACTATGCCTTTAAGTTAGAAACCAGCAAGGTGAAGGAAATTGTTCACAATCGGTTTGTTGTACCCGATTGGGGCGCTCTTCGATTTGATCTGCACGCACCAAAGATTGCCAATAGCTCTAATGCCAAATCTAAAGGTACGCTTGATGTTACTATTCGACCATCAGATCCATCAATTCCAGCGTTTTCTCAAACAATAACTCTTCAAAAAGCTGAAAATAACACGGATAGTAATAAAGCTCCGGCTAGTTACCTAACAGATAAATACAAAGTAGATTACGGGATAGAAGGCTTTGAATCTTTCAATGTTGACGTACCAGAAAGATTGCGCGGTCAGTCGGCAACTGTTGAATTCAAGCTCGAAGCATCTATTCCTGTCTATCTGGATAATGTCTTTTTCCAAAGCGAGTCGCTGAGGTTTAGCAATCCAACTACAGCAAGAACTGACCTACTGACTAATAATACCTATCAAAATAACTATTTGATAGAGAAGCCACAGTACACTGTTTCCTATAATGGCAAAAAAAATACACCTAACTGGGTTAGTTGGGTTCTGGATGGCTCATGGCCAGGAAATATTAAAAGTAAAGACAGACCTGATGAGTTTGCGGTAGACCCCGACTTAAATAGTTCCTTTTACAAGGTTGCTCATAAAGACTATGAGTTCGATAGTCAAATTGATTATACTAAGAGGGACGACTATGAGCCATTTAAGCTTGAAAAGCCAGCTATCTTCTGGCCAGTACGGGGACACATGAGTGCTTCTAACGACCGAAATAGAAGCACAAAGGATATGTATGCTAGTTTCTTAACTACGAATATTGTTCCTCAAGATTCCAAGGGAAATGAAGGGGCTTGGCGCGGTTTGGAAAAGAAACTACAGGATTTGGCGCGTCTTAAAAATGAACAAAAACAGCCAACACCTTATAAGTTCTATATCTCTTCTGGTGTGTACGGTGCTGGTGGTGGAGAGTTAACAAAATATTCTACTCCTCCTACTGTGACAGTTTTAAATGAAAGAGGAAGAGTTGTGGAAGCTCCACTTAAGGATAATCCCAATTCTTTTAAAAATTTCAAAACAGCGGACGGCACTCGAACGATAACAGTTCCTAGTGCTCTCTGGAAAGTTGTGCTGGGATTCAAGCCAAATTCAACATCTGATAAGCCAGATTATTACTTTGCTTTTTGGATGCCGAACAATTCCTATGAAATTCAGAAGAGCCTAGATTACACGACAAAAGATGCCAAGGGAAATATTATCGTCAAAAATAATACCTTGGGCTGGGAAGAGCGTTTAATTCCCATTGGCAAGCTAGAAGAAAGACTTAATGCAGATTTAGAAAAATCTGGTGACTCATTTAGATATGACTTTCTTTCTCAGATTAAAGATCCTAACAGCAAGGACAAAATGAAAAAAATCATATCCCTTCTCCCCTAAAGACCTGGTTAAACTAACTTCCTCTTTTGCTGAGGGTAGGTAATTAGTTGATATAGCGCGTCTAAATCATTTGTATAGATATGTAGGGGCGATGCCAAGAGTGCCTGCCCTAAAAATCACGGGATCACTACGAAACAATTGCCCCTACAAAGATTATACAACTGATTTAGACGTACTTTGGTAGCGACGAATTAGTCTTCACTATTCCAAATAGTGCCATCGGGCATGATAGTATCTTTAAAGTAAACGTCTGTGAAAACAACCGTTCCAGGTTGGTAATTGTTAACTTCACTTATTTTAAATTCAGTGCCAAAGAAGTTAGCTCTCGTCAAGTCACACTTAGAAAAACCCACCCCATTTTGAAACTTAGCATCCCTAAAATCACTATCAATTAAGTCACAAAAACCAAACCCGGTGTCAATCATTTTGGCTCCACTAAATTTGCATCTACTCAAATTAGTTAGGTGAAAACCAGTTTCCTGTAAGTCACTTCTGCTGAAATTTGCCCCAGTCAAATCCGCTCTGCG
>NZ_JAEQCX010000134.1:0-18317 GCF_020738035.1 Microcoleus sp. PH2017_28_MFU_U_A | reverse complement strand
TCCGTTGGTGCCGCACCCTTAGAAGTATTGAAAGAGTATATTAGAAATCAAGAAAAGCCGTCCTAAAAGGACGGGGCTTGTATCCCATTTTCTTGGTCAGTGTTGGCTGCTATGTGATGTAGTAGCTATCGATCGCACCATTCGCGATCGCTGGAGAATTGAGAATCTACTGCACTGGTGTTAAATATCACCTTGAGGGAGGGGTGGCGATGATGAATGGGTAGCACTTTATAGGGCATTTTTTGGCCCTTACTGACCATAGGGGCGATCGACAACCAGAAAAAATACAGTAATCCAGAACTATAAATGATACTATAGCCAGCAGTCAAAAATCCTGTAATGTTTGTAGTGGAAATCCCGCTGCGATCGGTATTTCAGCTCCTGGGACACCGCCCCTAAATACTTGCACAAATGATTGAAGCTCGCCATACACCCATACGGTTGGGTTAAGACTGTCATGCAGTCAAAACGATGTAAAAAATAGACTCTGGGATTATTTTCCTAGCCTTTACCGAAGCGATCGCACAAGAGCGTTTGTCTCTTCCGACAACCCCTAGGCGAAGCGTATTGCGTTATACACTACCAATCCCAGATACTGAAAAATTTGGATAATTTTTTATAGTAGAACTTGACAGGACAAACCATATGCGGCATTTTGGGGTGGAATCAGGTGTTTGTGGGAGATTTCCGCGTTCAGGGTTTAAAGGTAAATCTTCAATGAATAAACTAAGGAGAGTATAGAGTGGCAAAGGCACTTGTTACGCTAGCAATAGGCAAGAACTATGAACTCATGTTCGAGAAACATTGTAGGTCTCTATGGCAGCACTATGCTGAAAAATATCAATTTGAAGTTGTTGTTTTGACACAACCGTTAGATAATTCGTCCAAGGCTCAGTCTAGAAATCCATCATGGCAAAAGTGCTTAATTTTGTCAGAACCCAGTCTTCAAAAATACGATCAAGTTGTTTGGGTCGATGCTGATATATTGATTAACCCAAACAGTCCCGATATTACCGAGGGAGTTCCACTAGAGAAGATTGGGGCAGTCGATGATTATGCAACTCCTAGTAGAGCAGATCACGAGATTTGCCTGAAAAGACTTTATGATTTTTGGTCTAAGAATGGTATCGAATACATAGACAACCTTTCTCCTACAGCTTTTTACAAAAGTTTTGGGATAGATGCAGAATTTCAATCCGTTGTACAAGCCGGAGTTATGGTGCTTTCTCCTCGTTATCATCGAGAATTGCTGGAGTATGTTTATCACTCCTATGAAGACAAAGGTTCGGGAGAATGGAACTATGAAATGCGCCCATTGAGCTATGAGATATTGATGCAGGGTATTGAGTGCTGGATTTCTCCAAAATTCAATATGCCTTGGCCTTTAATCCAGCAATTTCTGTACCCCTTTCTAAGTTCGAGAGACAACATAGTACAAAAGGGATTACAAAAAATTGGTTTAAATCCTAAGGCTTCACTAATTTCTAAATGTGTAACAACAGCATTTTTCAATAACTATTTCCTTCATTTTGCTGGAGGAACTACTGGTGACATGAAATATGTTGATACAAAAGTCACTTCAATATTTGACCTTTGATCGAGCTTTCAGAAGTTATATAGCAATTCTCAAGTGAGTCAGGTACAGATTGGCAATTGACAAAAAGTAAGACAACTGGCGAGAAACTCACGAAACTCGATCGCAGTCATACCTCATCACGCCCAGAAAAGCTACATTCAATACACCAGTCAATTCAACTGGTAGGGTGTCCAAGAGCTTGATTCTTTCCTGTTTTTCGCTTCGCACCCTACCCCTGTGTTAACTAACTATTTCCTGCTGGTATGCGTATCGTGAAAATAGACCCTTTGCCCTCTTCGCTTTCTACCAAAATCTCGCCGCCCATCATCTGACAGTAGTGGCGGCTAATTGTCAGCCCCAATCCAGTCCCACCGTACTGGCGCGCCGCCGAAGAATCAGCTTGCGCGAAGGCTTCAAACAATTTTTGCTGTTGTTGGGGAGACATTCCAATGCCGGTATCTTTAACTCGAAAGCAAATCCAATCCGATGCTTGAACATTCGCAACTGGACAAGCAATCAAACTCGATTTCGCCTCGCCCGCAACCATTAAATTTTCAACACCCGACAGATGCGCTACATTCGATTCTCCGGTTCCCTCAACACGGCTGACGCTGACTTTCACTATCCCATTTTTGGTGAACTTAGCAGCATTGTTCAGCAGGTGCAGCAGGACTTTTCGCACTTTTGCTAAATCTGCGTGCATAGTGCCAACAGTTTGACTGTCACACTCTATTTCTAAAACATTGCCATTCTGTTGTAAAGACAATTTTACCGCCATTGACATGTGATCGAGCAGGGATTCGATGTCAAACTCTTCGATGTCGAGGTTCATTCCCCCCGCTTGAATTTTTGACAAATCGAGGATGTCGTTAACCAAAGATAGCAGGTGCGTGCCTGCATTCTGAATCTTGTCTAAGTCGGTAACAAAATCTTTGTACCCGGAATCTCTGGCATCTTCTAAAAGTAGTTGACTGTAGCCGATAATCGCATTTAAAGGCGTCCGCAACTCGTGACTCATATTGGCTAAAAAGTGGCTTTTAGCAGTGGTAGCCACTAAAGCATCTTCCTTAGCTTGTGCCAATTCTTTTGTATGTTCGGAAACTCGCTCGATCAGGTGATTGAGAGATACAGCTAACGAGCTTATTTCGTCTTGTCCGCTGACGGGGGCTCGCAAATCAAAATTCGACTCGGCGGCGACTTGTTGAGCCACCTGAGTGACGCTGACGACTGGTTTGGCGATCGCCCTACTGGTGCGGCAAGCCACTATTCCAGCCAGCCCTACCGACAGCAGCATACTAATCATAATTATGCCCTTTTCGATTCCTTGGGCAGCCTGCATCACTGCACCGCCTTGGCGCTCTTGCTGCTGGGCAATATCGAGGATTTTGCTCAATTCCTGAAGGTGTCCCTCAAGCTGTTTTGCACCTTCTCCGCTTTCTGTGGCCAACAATTTTCGGATCGACTCTATCTTCCGAGGCGACAGTTGCGATTGCTGGACTTGCAGCAAAGTTGAGTTGAGAGTATCGGCGTAGGATTCTAAATTTTCCGTGCAATCTTGGAGTAAAGTTTTGAGAGCTTCCGGCTTGGCTGCGAGCCAAGCTGGTTGGCTTTCGGCAAATTTTTCGATACGCAACCGCAGGTTTTTAGCCTTAACAATACTGTTGATAAACTGCTGTTTTTGCAGTTCCAACTTAGGGGAATTGTCTACAAAAGAATCTAGCTGTGCTCCCTGCAATTGTGCCGCCAGTGCTGCATCTTTAAAGTTACCGATCAATTGTGCTTGTATGTGAGCATCATTGAGTTGTCTCAATCCTTTTTCTTGGTGGTACTCAGCGATTGTGAGTCCGCTCAGCGAGCCAACAAATCCGATTCCTATTGCTAGCAAATACCCGCCACTGATTTTTTTGTCTATGGGCAGACAGCCAAGCTTAAAAGACAAGTTTTTGGTAAGTTTCAAGGAGGGTTGTTTTGCCAGATTGTGGAGCGATGATTGTTTGGGTTCGGTTTCTACAGAAGCAAATTGTGCGGAAATAAAGGGCCACATCCGTTTACCTAAATTGCTATTTTCGGGGTTATTTGTTTGCGGTAATACAGCTTTTTCCTGCTGGCTCAATGGTTGCAAATCTGGATTTGCCTCGCCCTTGCCTTGCCAAGCACCAACCGATAAACCTACTTCGTTGCGTGTTTTTTTGAGCAAATTTGTTTTTGACATATGCAACCGCTGTATTCTGTGAAAATTTACCACGCTCGTAAGTTCTCCAAAGGGAAAAGCTTGTGTGTTTTCCAGTAGACATCTGCGAAAAAGTATCTGAAACTCTTGTCGAGTCAGGGCAGAAGCTTAAATTCGGTTGATGTCTAATAGATAATTAGGCTGTTGATGGCTGTTGCCAAATTACTTTTTCGACTGGTAAAAGTCTCCAGCAGGCAAAAAAAGAAAGATTTATCCCGGCAGTGAATTATTGCCACATGAATTTTTACAGGCAGAAAATTCTGTCTGATGCGTTTTGCCTGTGAGTAGCCCAAAGCTGATATTGTCTCTTGACAATGCACCCGATTCCTCAGCTTTGGGGTGTTGCTACCAGCAATGCGACGATTGCTTGACGGTTTTTGTTGCGTATCCGACTAATACATACCACAGAATGTGACAAATGTGGCTGCCGATCGCGCTTCTGCACTAAGAGCGATCGACTTTTGGCATCGCTGCCCCGCAAGTCGTGTAAATCGAGTATAACTTTAGGGCTTACGAAAAGAAACCGCGTTTCTACGGTTAACTGTTGCACTTGCGAGTTCTCTCTGTGCCGACAGTTAATTCGATCGCTCCTATTAATAGCTGGTAAAAGTATAGTCATTTATAGACATGGGAGGCTTCAATTCCCTCCCCCTTCACTTTTACTTTGAGCGGATTAACCCGCCTCGGCTGAACTACGCCCACGACGTATCCCATCGCCGAACGCATTTGGGATTGCTTTTCTGAGAATGTTAAAAGAACCGTTCACGTCAGAATTAATTAACTGACCAGTCGATGTTTTGTACAAACCTCGTTTAATCCGTTTTCCGGTAAATACAGGTTCTGTTTTTGTTTTTCCGTAAACAGGAATTGGATCTAAGCCCAAGAAATTGGCTTTGGAGGTAAAAGATTCCTCCTGTACGATTACCTTGATTCCAACTAAAAAAGCTTTGTATTCCAGCATCTCAATTAATCGAGCGTGAGGAATGCTGACAAAGTTTTGGTTAGTTTGCTTCCCCATATTGATCTCGGTTTTCCACTGTGCATTCTTGCCAATTACTAGCGTCCCAATTTGTTGTGCGACCAGAATATCGACAATCGTGCGACTTGTATGATGCAAGTAATTGTCTACTTTTTGATTGCGGCAGCGAGTTAAGCGTTGAATGCGTGACGATGTTTGGCGCCTCCCTTTCAATTGGGATTGCAATTGTGCTTTACGCTTGTTATAGAACTGGTTAATCGATTTCAATGGTCGTCCATTAATCAACAGTGGGATCAAACCCGGTTGATTTGAAGTTAACGCCACCAAATTATTCAGTCCTAAATCAATACTAGCTACAAAATTGTTATTTTTAGCGGTGGACTCCGGTTCACTTCGACTACGCTCAGTACAAGCATTGTAAATCACCTCAATTACATAAGAATCGCATTTTGGAACCAACCTAACTTGACAAATCCGGTCAGGATTGACTTTAGTTTTAATTGAAAATTCAGTACCAGAAAGTTTGACAATTCCGTTTCTCAACTGTTTACTGCTAATCGCCTGAATCGTGTAAATAAGGATATTTCGACCTTTAACCTTGTCCTTGTATTTAGGTAACTTTGGACGACCCGTAAATTTTAAAGAGTCAGCTTTGTAAGCTTTGACGGCTTCAAAAAACGATTTCCAATTCTGATCTAGCACCATCAATATTTGCTGACTTACTTTAGCAGGCAAAGCCTTGTATGCGACCTGAGACTTCATCAATCGGTTCATCTCGTTGTAATTGACGTAGCCCCATCCATAAATCAAGTTCTGACGAATGACATAATTGGCGGCATTGTACAGATTTTTGGACTTGAATGCTAGTTGGTCAATCTCGACAAAACGAGGTTCCGTTGATTTAATGATATGCCTTTCTGCTAATTGCATTTGAGACTTCCGTTCTTTGGGCTATGCGTATTCCTTGTTAAACACTCTCAACAATATAATACCATTATTGTTTATAATTGCTTATAAACTCAATGAAGTTTTACAATACCAGTTCAAAAAAATAATGCAACGTTAAGCAAGCTTCAAACCCTTAGAAAATAAGTTATTCCCAAATCTAAAATCTAAAATCTAAAATCTAAAATCGGATAACTTCCCATTTCTACCCAAAGCTTCATCGGCCAATTGCACAATCCAGCGATTTGGCCTGGCTTGGGCTCTGGCGGCAAGCACCACGGCCCAAGCTTCCCGTTCTTTGCCCCGGCCCAACAGGGCAGCACAAACAGTCAAAGCTGCGGCTGTTGAACGGCTGATGCCACTTTGACAGCAGACGAGCAATTTGCCGGGGTGCGCCGATATTTGGCGGGCGAAGTCAATAATTTGGAGTACGTCATCAATTGTAGCCAAGACGCGATCGGGGTCGTCAACGGGGGTTTCGAGGTCGTTAAATTCTAACCGCAATCGGTTAGGGACTTTGTGAAAAGTTTTGGGATCTGGTACGCCCGGAGTGCCGATCGAGATTAAGTATTGGAGATTCCGGCCCGCAGGGCGATCGATAATATATTCGGTGGCTTCTGCTTCCGAAGCAATCTGGATTTGCGACAGTTTTTCACCCGAGACATCCGTAGCAGATTCCTGCTCAAAATAAACTGTTTTTACCTCAGCGCCGACATCCGGCAAATATTGGGCGGCGAGGGCGCGAACGTCAGCAAATTGGCGTTTTAAAGCTGCTTCCAGAGCCAAAAGAGCAGCACGAGAGCCAATTTGACCGAGGGATTTAACAGCCTTTTGGCGCACTCCAGAGGTTTCGTCTTCCAGCAGTCGCACCAAACCTGCTACAGCCTCGTCTGTCCCAATCTGCCCCAAAGCATCAGCAACTCTCCACCGCACATAGGATTCGCTGTCGCCTAGGGCGATCGCCAGTCCCGCAGCCACCATTTTTTGCAAGTTAGCATCTCCGGCTATATTGATGTTCCCGAGTGCAACAGCCGCCCTGCCGCGCACGAAAATGTCTCGATCCGAGAGCGATCGCATTACCGCCACCGCAGCCACCTCGCTGCTGATTTCCCCCAAGGCAGAAACTGCACTGCCGCGCACATCTGAGTCCTCGTGGTTGAGGGCTTGCAGCAGCCCGGCCACAGCCGTTTCGGTCCCGATTTGTCCCAAAGCCTCGGCGGCCCTCAAAGAAACGGCATAGGAGTCGGGTTCGTGAAGCAATTCTACTAAGCGGGGTACTGCGTCGCGATCGCCAATTTTCCCCAAAGCCGCGGCCGCCCTAGCACGGACGAGGTGATTTTCGTCTCTGAGGGCATTCAGCAGCCCCGGAACTACCTCAGCCACGCCGATTTTCCCGCAGTTTACGGCGGCCCGCCAGCGCACCTCTGAGTCTTGATGTTTCAAGGCTTTGATCGTGGTGGGGACGGCTATTTTGGGGTTAATTTTACCCAAGGCCCAAACCGCCCAGGCGCGCACTCCGGCGGCTTTGTGGTTGAGGGCTTCGATCAGTGCTGCGGCTGCTGGTTTCGAGTCAATTTCTCCTAGGGCCCAAGCGGCCCAAGCTTGCGCTTGGGAATCGGCAGATTCGAGCACCCGCGCTAATTCAATTACTGCCGCCCTAGAGCCAATGAGGCCGATCGCCCGAATGCAATGAAGGCGCACGGCACGGTCTTTGTGGTTCAATGCTTTGACAAGCATTGGAATTGCCATATCGGAACTTGTTAGTGCCAGCAGTTGAATTTTGAGCGGCAGCGAAGTTTTAATTTTTACGATTAATCTTACTGTTTTTAGTTGAAACTCCGGCTTTACCATTCCTGCTAGCTTCGAGCCGAGTTTTAAATTTACTTTTAGGGCTAATTTTACTGCGCGCAAAGCCTGGCTTTGCTGTTCTACTTGCGGCAATATTGTCGCCAAGGTGTGCATCCCTTGTTTTTGTTTCAAATATTTTTGGTTGAATTCAGCATCGCTGAGCTCTGGTAGCTGTTGGATGAGGGTTGCTACTGAGTTCATTCATTTATCCTCATATTTTGGCGATCGTTTGAGATTGCTCTTTTTAAACTCGGTTTCTTTAAGAAAATACGCCTGCACCTACAAAACTCAACTGATAAAAAAACTTGCACCACTTATAAAATATGTCCGATTAGACTATTTTAACAACTCCCCAAAGATTGATTATCTGTTTTTTGGGCGATCGGCTTAACCATTAGTAGCGCTTGCTGCTTGGCATCGATGCACTGTTTGCTAGACTTGCTCTGCGCTATATCATTTTATACCAAGTTGGCTTGAGATATCGATCGACTCCGTTGAACGCAACAAACCGGAAACAGCCCGATTCCGGGAGAGTGTCAACCGTAGGGCCCATTTTTCAAAGCCTCAGCCAAAGCATTATCGTTATCCCGCAAACCTTCGTAAAAAAACAGCACTTCTCCTGGAACGCCGCGAGCACGGTTGTAAGCAATTACTTGCAACAACAGCTCCGGATTCATGCTATAATTGCTCCCTCGATTCGCCAACAGGATACCGGGAGACACACAGGACACTTGCTCGCAGGTAAGTTGTCGATCGATCAGTCGATCGAGCAATTGTTTGTAACCGTTAAAATCGCGGCGATAAAACTGCGGGTGAAGCATATCAACCAACTTTTTGTCAACCCAAGCTTGAGAATCTTGCAAATATTCTACGAATCCCCAGTCATAGGGGCTCGGCGACATTGACAGCAACAAATCTGGATTAATCGCCTTCAATTCTCGGTGCAAGCGAGCGACAAAATCAGTAATTATATCAGCGCGCCAGTGCAGCCAATGTTGCTCTCTACAATTATGTGGCGCTTCTCTCCCGCACTCTTGGCGGTAGCGTTTAACCGTTTTTTCATCATAACCGCCTTCACAGGGTAGTGCAATGCGATCGTCTCCTTGAACGCCATGTACCGGATAATTCCTCGCAACTTCCAGCATCAACCCCAGCAAAAAATCTTGCACTTCCGGGTCAAGAGAATTCATCCATTCAAACTTATTTTTCTTAAGTAAATTGCCATTACAATCGCGCGCCGCCCATTCCGGTTTCTTCGCCAGCAAATGACCGCCGTTGAGATTGTAAGAACTCACAAATCCGTATTCAAACCAAGGAATAACTTTTAAACCAACTCTATTAGCCTCAACAATTAATTCTCCCAAAGGGTCGCGTCCTTGATAGCGCGCGTCAATTTCAACCCCAAATTGTTCGCGCATTATTTGAGAAGGATAAGCCGTAAAACCCCGGTTCCAAACTACAGGAAATACTGTATTAAATCCCGTATCTGCAAGAAAATTCATTGCCTCAGCAATCCGCTGTTTTGAGGTGAGAACTTTGCAGTCAGTGCTGGGTATCCAAACGCCGCGCATTCCAGTATTGTCGGCCACCAACGAACTCGGCATTGCTGCTGGATTTGGTGATAAAAATTTACCAGCAAATCGCTGTTTTAGATCCGAACCAAATCTGCGAATTGTTGACTGGAAAGAAGGAAAAAATGGCATTAGGTATGTTGTTGCGCTTCAGCGCTCTTACATATACTAAGGAGGCGTGTAAAAATAACTCGATCGAGTGCATTGCTAAACCGTATCTAATTTAAAGGCTTCAATTAAAAAGTTACACAACTTATTTTTACATGATTCCTAAGAGCGCCCAAGCGCAACTACGTACCTTTTAGTGTGCAAGCCATTAGCCGATCGCCTATACAGAAAAAAACGCACTGCTGACGAACCCTAGGGAACTTATATCATCACTCCTCGACCCAACTGGCACTCTGATAGAGGTTCATTTTTAATTAGGTATGTTGTTGCGCTTGGGCGCTCTTAATACTAAGAGTGCCCAAGCGCAACTACGTACCTTTTGTTAATTACCCATAATCAAGCAATAAGGGCGCGGAGGGCGCGCCCCAACATTCTACTATACAGCTACTCCAGACAACTGCTGGCTCAAAGCTGATTTCAAAAGCTCTGCCTTATCAGTTTGCTCCCAAGGTAACTCTAGATCCGTGCGTCCGAAGTGACCGTAAGCCGCTACATCTTGGTAGAAACGACCGCCTCTTTCCGCAGGCAAATTCTGCAAGTTAAAGGTCTGAATGATGCCCGCAGGACGCAGTTCAAAATGCTGCTTCACAACTTCCAAAAGGCGATCGTCATCAACTTTACCAGTGCCAAAAGTTTCGATCATCATGCTAACAGGGCGTGCTACGCCGATCGCATAACTCAACTGCACTTCGCACTTTTCTGCCAAACCGGCCGCCACAATATTTTTAGCAACATAGCGACAAGCATAGGCCGCGCTGCGGTCTACCTTCGTGGGGTCTTTCCCTGAAAAAGCACCGCCACCGTGACGGGAATAGCCGCCGTAGGTATCCACAATAATTTTGCGGCCAGTCAAACCCGAATCTCCTTGAGGCCCGCCGACGACAAATTTGCCAGTGGGGTTGACAAGGAAGCGAGTTTCTGCATCCGGCTTGATGCTAATATCGGCAAACACGGGTTGGACAACAGCAGTCCAAAGATCTGCTTTAATCTTGGCTTGAACCGCGGCTGTTTCGGTGATATCGTCGATCGCCTCAGTGTGCTGGGTAGAAATTAAGATCGTATCAATACCAACAGGTTTCCCGTCTTCGTAAGTTACGGTAACTTGGCTTTTACCGTCCGGACGCAGGTAAGGCAATTGACCTGTTTTGCGGACTGCGGCCAGTTGACGGCAAATCCGGTGCGCTAAACTAATCGGTAAAGGCATCAATTCCGGCGTTTCGTTGCAAGCAAAACCGAACATCAAGCCTTGGTCGCCAGCGCCGATCGCATCCAACTCCTCTTCACTGGACTGTTCGCGACTTTCGTGGGCTGTATTCACCCCTTGAGCAATATCGGGAGATTGAGAGTCCAAAGCCACCAAAACCGAGCAGCTATTGGCAGAAAATCCGTTATCAGCGTGGATGTAGCCAATATCGGCTATTTTTTTCCGCGCCAATTCTATGTAATTTACCTGAGCTTTGGTGGTAATTTCGCCCGTCAGCAGCATCAAACCCGTGTTGACGACAACTTCGGCTGCGACGCGACTTTTAGGGTCTTCGGTCAGCAAGGCATCTAAGATAGTGTCTGAAATTTGATCGCAGATTTTATCGGGATGGCCTTCAGTGACCGATTCAGAGGTAAACAGGTAGCGGCGTGACAATGATTATTTCTCCTATTCGTGCGAATCTGCTTGACATTGGCGACAGACGACTGACTTTTCAGGTAGAGGCGCAGAATCATCGCGTCTCGGTCGCCAGAAAATTTGTGTCGGTCTGGTGCGAGTTTAGGCAGGGTTTGAGATTAGCTAAAGTGACACTACTATAGCAAAGTCAGTTCCGGGAAGTGCTGAAAAACTTACATTTTGTCGGATTGTCAATAAGTCTTTGACACCGATCCTCTGCCCCCCTAATCTGACAAAGGTAAGATACAGTCAGGGTATCGCCTCGCGGATGCACTATGGCAGGAATCCCAAAATCACCAAATTTAATCCAAACGGTTGCAGACCTAGAATTTCCTGGGGGCCCAATACCGCTTGACTCTCGATTTTATATCGATCGATCGCCCGTCGAAGCCCGAGCTTGTGCAGAAATTAGCAAGCCAGGGAGTCTGATTCGGATTAAAGCTCCCAGAAAAATGGGCAAAAGTTCGCTGATGCTGCGGATAATTCAAGCTGCGGTCGATCGCGGATACCGCACAGTCACTGTAGACTTTCAGCAAGCTGACGAAGCAGTTTTTGCTACCTTAGATAAATTTTTGCGCTGGCTGTGTGTCAATGTCGCTCGCCAACTCAAACTCGAACCAAATCTCGATGAAATTTGGGATGAAGATATGGGCAGCAAAGTAAGCTGCTCTCTTTACTTTGAGAACTATTTGCTCGAACAAATTGACAGTCCCCTAGTCTTGGTACTCAACGAAGTCAACCGAGTATTTGAACGCGCCAATATCGCTCAAGAATTCCTGCCGCTGCTCCGTTTTTGGTACGAACAAGCGCGACAGAGCGAAACCTGGGAAAAACTGCGAATCGCGGTCATTCACTCGACAGAAATTTATATTGCTTTGAGTCTCAATCAATCTCCATTCAATGTAGGGCTGCCGATTAAACTCTCAGAATTTAGTGCCGAACAAGTCCAAGAGTTGGCGCGCCGCCACGGACTGAACTGGAACGACAGCTATCCCGTCGAGCAATTAATGCAAATGGTAGGCGGTCATCCTTATTTAGTGCATTTAGCGCTTTATCACCTGGCAATTTTACAGCAAAACCGCCTGTCGGTTGGGGAGAATGAGTCTGGGGAGGAGCTGGGGCGAGCCGAGTTGGAAGAACTATTAAAAGCAGCTCCTACTCAAAGCGGAATTTATAGCGACTACTTGCGGAATCAGTCGATCGCCATTCAGCAGCAGCCAGAACTCGCCTGGGCATTCCAACAGGTTCTTGATGTTAAAAATAGCATTCACCTCGAACCTTTAATGGCCTATCAGTTAGATAGCATGGGACTTGTCAAATTAGCGGGCAATAACTGTAGTTTATCTTGCGAATTATATCGGCTGTATTTTCAAGAGCAAAATTTATGCGAGGACGGTTTCTCGGCTGTAGGTTTTGAGGAGTTGCAGCAAGAAAATGAAAGACTGCTAGCTTTGGTTAATGTGGACGAACTTACCCAAATTGGCAACAGACGACATTTTGACAGTTGCTTGCGAGCGGAATGGAAACATAATGCTCGCGATGAGTCTCCGATATCTTTAATTTTGTGCGACATCGATTATTTCAAAATTTATAACGATACCTACGGACATCAAGCTGGAGATAGTTGTTTGCGATCGGTAGCTCAGGCAATTCGCCGATCGCTCCAGCGTCCTGCTGATGTAGCTGCTCGCTACGGCGGTGAGGAATTTGCGATCGTTTTACCTCAAACAGATGCAGCGGGCGCTCTGCTGGTTGCCGAACGCATTAGAGCGAAAGTTAAAGCTTTGAATATTGTTTTTAACCCGGAGAGTGTTGAATGTTTGCCTAATTCTGTGGTGACAATTAGTTTGGGAATTGCTAGCGTTGTTCCCGGCCCGGAAAATGATGCAGCAACGCTGGTACTGGCGGCTGATGAGGCTCTTTATGACTCAAAAAGGCACGGGCGCGATCGGCTCACTATGAGCACGCTGTTAAATTTTCGATTTGCTGCTGTTAATTAGGATTCAGATCCTGTCAGCCCAAACCCGATAATAAACAAAGGTTCGTAGTGAGGACTTTAGTCCGCATCCGGTTCGTAGTGAGGACTTTAGTCCGCATCCGGTTCGTAGTGAGGACTTTAGTCCGCATCCGGTTCGTAGTGAGGACTTGCATTCCGAACGATAGAACCTATATTGCGGTAGTTGGAGCGGGCATCAGATTAATAGCGCGGCACAGTGCGATCGACCAATATTGAGTAAGCATCGATGCCACCAACGATATTTTTAACGTTGTTAAAGCCTCGATCGCTCAACCAGTGACACATTTGAGCCGATCGCACTCCGTGGTGGCACAGCACCAGGGTTTCTGTGTCGCGATTTAGTCGATCGTCAATATCACCACACCATTGGGCAAACTCGCTCAGCGGAAAAGCCACAAATCCCGGCAGCGCTGCGAGTTCAATTTCGTAAGGTTCGCGCACGTCTACAAGCTGCAATTTATCAGCATTGGTTTCTGCTAATTTGCAACCTAATTCTTCGACTGTAATTTGACCAAAAACTTCTGACATTTGATTATAAAAAAGAAGGAAGAAGGAAGAAGGAAGAGGGAAGAATTACAAAGGTACGTAGTTGCGCTTCAGCGCTCTTTGTTTATATAAACAAGAGCGAAGAATTACAAACAGTCCTGGAAGTAATTGTCACATCAAAGGTATGTAGTTGCGCTTCAGCGCTCTTTGTTATATATAAGACAAGAGCGAAGAATTACAAACAGTCCTGGAAGTAATTGTCACATCAAAGGTATGTAGTTGCGCTTCAGCGCTCTTCGTTATATATAAGATAAGAGCGCTGAAGCGCAACTACGTACCTAATTACCATTTCCCAACTACCCATAACTAATTAATTGAGTCGCGAAGGCGGTGGAATTAGCTCCGTAGGAGGTGTCGGTGCAGGACGCCCGTCCAACTGACTCACTGTGCCCCTGGGATCGAGACAAGTGGCAACTAACCTGTCCGTGGGAAAGTCGAGCCTGCCGCTCAACCCGACTACGCATTCAGCAAATAGTTCTGGCAATAAACTGCGGCGGCACCCATCAAGAACTAACAGGGCAGCAGCAGGTTGAGTTTTAGTTTTGCTATTAATATTCACCACGCAAGTAGTTAATTCGTCGGGGCGCCTCACCCGCCGACAACTAGAGAGCGCTTCGAGACCAGAAATATTGGTTTTGCGGCTGATTTGGAGGGCGCATCTGGATATGTCGCGGGGGTGGAGCGCGTCGGCACAAGCTGCTGCTGCTTCCTCGGCACCGATTCCCGCTTCGATTAGTTCCTTAGCGCAGACGCGATAGGGATTTTGAGTTCGGGGGAATCTCAGGGTGATGGCTGATGCTGGCGAGATTGGCAGTGCTGCTGTCAACAAACTCAGCGCGACTAAGGGAGTGCCGAGAGCCAACATCCAGCGCGGTGCTGGCTTTGGGGAAGCAGTGCGGAAAAAATTGGGGTTTTGCATGGCAGCTCGGTTTGTGAGTTTTTTGGGCTGGTTGGGTCGATCGCTCGATCGGCTTTTACTTCAAAATTTACCGCACATTACGGATGGCTGCGGTCGATCGATTTTTTTTATCGATTTTTGTTAGAATTTTCACCCTTATCAACATATAATATAGAGTCTGCATAAAATTGCATACAGAGATTAGAGAGGAAAATAAATGTCTCGATATCGAGGCCCCCGATTAAGAATCGTCCGTCGCCTGAAAGAGTTGCCGGGTCTAACCCGCAAAACTCCCAGACGGGATTATCCGCCTGGGCAGCACGGTCAAAACCGCAAAAAGCTCTCTGAGTACGCGGTTCGCTTACAAGAAAAGCAAAAACTACGTTTCAATTACGGTGTGACGGAACGCCAATTGCTCCGTTATGTCCGCAAAGCCCGCCGTGTGACGGGTTCCACAGGTCAAGTGTTACTGCAATTTTTGGAAATGCGCTTGGACAATACTGTGTTTCGGATGGGAATGGCTCCAACCATTCCGTCCGCTAGACAATTGGTAAATCACGGTCACATTACTGTGAACGATCGTGAAGTCAACATCGCTAGCTATCAGTGCAAGCCTGG
This sequence comes from Microcoleus sp. PH2017_28_MFU_U_A, assembly GCF_020738035.1. NCBI lineage: Bacteria > Bacillati > Cyanobacteriota > Cyanophyceae > Oscillatoriales > Microcoleaceae > Microcoleus > Microcoleus sp. PH2017_28_MFU_U_A. Next base: position 3,261 of record NZ_JAEQCX010000134.1, on the reverse strand, counting down.
TGAAGTGATTGCAGTCAAAAATAGAGAACGCTCTCGCACAATGGTTGAAGCTAATCTCAAAGACCCAGGCTTGGCTCACTTGCCCAGTCACTTGGAATTTGACAAGCAAAAACTGGTTGGCAAAGTTAACGGCGTTGTCGAACGTGAGTGGATTGCTCTTCAGATTAATGAACTGCTAGTGGTTGAATACTACTCGCGTCAAGCTTAATTTATTAGTCATGTTTTGCGAGCGTCCCCGCTCGCGAACCTCCAACGTCATCAGTTACTTGCTAGCAAAAAATTAATAATTGGGTTCGTCTCTAGTTATTAGTTAATTGTTACTGAATACTGAGGGTTAAGGACTGAGGACTAATTTTTTACGAATAAACGGCTATGCTGAAGGCTGAAAAAAGCTTTGTAACGGTCAATAATTAACTTTTAACAGTTAATTGTTGGCCGTTATATTATTTATGTCCGGTCAATCGATTTTAGATTTTAGATTTTAGATTTTAGAGGCGACCCCACCGATAAATTCGGGGGAAGAGAGGATTTTCGATTTTCGATTTGGGATTGATTCCACGGATAAATCACGTGGCGGGTACCACATGCAGAAATTCGCTTGTCAATGCCCGGAATCTGTAACGGTTTGTAGTAAGGACTTTAGTCCTAATAATGATGCGGACTAAAGTCCGAACGATCAAACCAGTTAGTCGTAATAATGATGCGGACTAAAGTCCGAACGATCAAACTGGTTAGTTATAGTAATGATGCGGGCTGAAGTCCGAACGATCAAACCGGACGATCGTTCTCGGAGGACATTATATTAATCGTTGAATTTGAACCGTAGAAAAGTTGGGACGATCGCCCTTAGCGACAAACTACGCGGTTCTCGAACCAAAATTAAAGGCAGCAAGCCCACCAGCCTCACAGCAGCCGAAAGGGCAAACAGTGCGCCCAAACTCATGCCCGGAAGTTCGGCAAGAAAGCCGCCGGCGGTAGTTCCCAAAGCCCCAGTTACTCCCGAAACTGCTGCGGCGATCGCAAAATAAGTCGATGGTTGTTCGATCGGCGCTATCTCCATTTGAATATTGTTCGTACACAGCCCGATCGCCCCTATAGTCGTTCCCCCGAGCAAGTGCAGCAGCGGCAACCACACCCACACCGCAAACGGGTAATTGCCCGTACCCAACCACAGCAAAGGCGTCACCGCTACCACCAGCCCCACCGCAATTAGCAAGGGGCGATTTCCCCAGCGATCGGCCAACTTGCCCCAAAACATCAACAGCAGCAGGTTTGCCCCGGAACTCAAGCTGTTGTAAACCGTTACCAAACTGACATCCAAGCTTAAATCTTTTAGCAGGTAGATATTAAAAAAAGGCGCGCTGAGATTAACTGCAAACGTCCACACGCTAAAGTAAATCAAAAACATTAAAAAATTAGAATTTTTCAGCACCGAAGGCACAAAATCTGTTATAATTTTTTCTTTTTTGTCGGGAACTCGATCGCTCTCTGCATCTTTTGGGTATGCCTGCGGGTTCACATCCACCATGAAGAATTGATACCCCAAACTAATCATTCCCGCCACAACACCCAAAAATAAAACCACACCGTAGCCCAAAATTGGATCTGCGCCCCAAGTTGACATCAACAGTCCCATCAGTGGCACTCCTAGCAAAGTAACTAAGCTAGTAGCACTGTTGCGAAATCCAAAATAGCGTCCCCGCAAACGGTGAGGAACCACCGCAGCCATCCAACTAAACCAATTAGAAGTAGCAAAAGCTGCCAGCACGCTAGCGGCGATGACAGTGACCAGAGTCCACTGGAGCAATTGTTGGGGATCTGCGTGCTGTCGGCCCCAAACAATTGCGATGACGAGCACTAGCCACAGCAGCCGCGACACGCCGAATATTCCTAGGTTGTACCAGTGGCGGCTGGTTGTGCGATCGGCGATGTATGCTCCTAATGGTTGCAGGAGATTTACCAGCATCGGAATAGCAGATAATATACCTATTTCCACGCTGCTCGCGCCGACTTGCAGCAAGAAGTTGCTCAGCAGCAGACCGGTAGTCGCCGACTCGAAGACAGCGGCAAAAACTCCCTCTATAGTTGAGGCTTTGAGGGTGGCTCGAATGTCTTGTTTAGAAATTTTGAGAGCTGTTTTTGGAGGTAGAACGAGCGGAGATATTGTCTTTTCTAGTATTTCAGGAGTCTGAAGACAGAGAGGTTCATTTAACTCTGCAACTGGTTCAACCATAGTCATAGGATTTTAGATTTTAGATTTTAGATTTTAGATTTTAGAATTGCAAAATCCTTGCTCTGTAAAGGTTTTGGGCTTGATTCTGATGAAATTATTTTGATACCAGAAAGAATTGGTTGAAAGCGCCAAGCGCGATCGGGAGAAATTAAAATCAGACGATTCATTACTCCAATCCTCTTCCTTCCAGGTAGAGGTCGCTCTGAAACTGTCAACTGTCAACTGTCAACTGTCAACTGTCAACTGAAGCCCTGGCGTCCAGACAATTTAATCTTTCTGCTGGGAATTGCTGAGTTCACGTAGTAAGATAAAGCCAGCCGCGCTTTCAAGATGTTAGCTTGAAAGCTAGACTGGCACTTCCGGGTAATTGTTATGAATATAGATGACAATCGATCCCTGGGACATCAACCGGTTGGAAGATATAATTTTGCAAATTGTAAAAAAGTAGGTTTTACCGCTTCACAAGGAAGCGATCGCAACATTTTGTCTGTCAAAAATTGCTCGAATTCCCCCTCGAACAAGTCGCCCCAAGGGCCAAAACAAGTTTCGCGCGAGATCCTCCACTCGGCTCTCAAACCTATATAGGTGGCTAAATCTATAGAATCAAAGACGATCGACTTGCCGAGTATAGCTGCTAACTCCAGCCCTCGGGCCAGCACGGCTATTCCATCTGGGGCGACAACATCCACTTGCTGCATATCCACAACAACTCTCAGAGCGGCCATTTCCAAAGCTTGCTCCAAATTAATTTGGAAATCTAGGACAGCGATGCCACCGAGACAGCCCTTGGGTTGCAAAACAATGGTGTGGGATGCGGTGGTTTCGGGAGCGAGTTGAGCCGTTAAATCCGAAACAAATGACGGCATGATGGTAGTGGCGGTCATTATCTCTGTTCCCCCTCGGAGGCGATCGCCATAGCTGTACTCAGCACGGGGTTTGAAACTGTAACTTAATTTATGGACAAAGCTACCCATCCTTGACTATTTGGGTAGCTTTGTCCGCAACTCGGGCGATCGCACGAGACTATT
>NZ_JAEQCX010000133.1:0-18446 GCF_020738035.1 Microcoleus sp. PH2017_28_MFU_U_A | reverse complement strand
CCGTTGGTGCCGCACCCTTAGAAGTATTGAAAGAGTATATTAGAAATCAAGAAAAGCCGTCCTAAAAGGACGGGGCTTGTATCCCATTTTCTTGGTCACTCAATCGCAATGAATGAATCCGTGTATGCAAAGCATCAGGCAACTAATACTCGTATCGCGACAATAGACAGCATGACGAATCGCCAATTGCCTCTAGAAGGTGCGCTCAAAGCTTTAGTAAGAATCGGAATTACGCCCGAGACGTTAGCACTTGTAAGTGAAATTTATGGGCTACAGATAGATGATTTACTGTCCTTGATTACACCTTGACATCTAACCCCCCTCCCTAACCTTATTCGCCCTTAACCGGGCGGTTTTTTGTACCTGTTCTCCCTCTATTCCCAGCTTGGCTAGCCAGCGCCGGAATAGGGGGCAGGCAAAACAAAACCCGTCCGGTTAAGGGCGGGTCATAAATCTTAACATTAGGGGCGGTTATGCCTCTTTTTTTTCGTTAAACTGAAAGACGAGATGAGCGAAAAATGAGCGGAAATTATCAACCAGAGATTGAGTGAGATTCCTAAATGGCGTAGCCATAAGCTGTCTGAGCAATGGGCGGAGAGAGAATCGAACTCTCATACCTTTCGGTGTCAGATTTTGAGTCTGATGCGTCTACCAATTTCGCCACCCGCCCTTTTTGGTGGTTTCACCATCATAACACGCCGATCGACTTTCTGCAAGCAAAGATTCATAATTTTTTGAACTTGCCCAGCGATCGATCTCTTTGGCGCGCAATACTGGTACAGGATGGGACAACTGAGCCGTTTGAGCTTGCTTGAGCATTTCCCCGAGTTCCGTGCTACTGAGGTCGTCGTAGGCCCGCGCTTGCGCCAAAAACGCATCGAGATTCAGTTTCGGTGCTAACGTCGGCGAACCTCCGGCCAGTTTCATCAGCACTGATGCTACCACTCTGGGGTCTTGGGTGGCGAGTAAGGCGGCGCGATCGCACGTAAATTCTGCACAGCGCAACCATTCCAACATTTGCGTCTGCAAACCCTGGGCGAATACGGTTCCCAAAGGCGAAATTTGACCGGCGGCCAATACAATTAAATTAGCCAGAGTCAGATAAACTCCGTGTTCGCACTTCAAATGTCCCAACTCGTGAGCGATTACGGCTTTCACTTCCTCGTCGGTGAGCAAATCAATCAGCGAAGTGTGCATCACCACAAACGGCTGTTTTCCCCGCATCGCAAAGGTGTAAGCATTGGGCATCGGATGCTGGCGGACATAAAGCTGCGGTACTTCCAAATCCAGAGTTTTGCAAGCATCCACTAGCAATTGATGCAGGTGCGGCAGTTGATTTTCGCTGACTAGGACGCTGGAAGCCAGATTTTCGAGCATGAAAAACTGTTCGCCAAGTTGTCCCAGCAACTGCCGCACCATCAAATCTAGTCCGGGCAGTTGTTTGAGCGCGTTGGTGGCTTCCAAGTCCAGCGGGTGCCGAAACTGGTCTGCTTTTAAACCGATGAGCGGGATGTTTAACATTTTAGTCAGTTGGTCATTGGGCAGTTGGCAGTGGTTATTTGTTATTTGTTATTTGTTATTTATTATTTATTAGTTATGAGAACTAATAAATAATAACTCTTCGACCCTTCGACTAAGCGAGCGGGCACCGCAAATAACCGACAACCAATAACAAATAACCACTAACTACTAACTAACAGTTTAAACTCGATCGCACGGGATTGACAGGAGCCTCAGCCGTCGCCGGGTCTGTGCCCTCTTTGACTCGTCGCAACTTGGCTCCCAATTTTTGGAGTTTCATCTCTAACTGCTCGTAGCCCCGATCTAAATGCTGCAAGCTGCTGATGGTGGTGACACCATCGGCTGCAAGTCCCGCGATTACCAAAGCCGCCGAAGCCCGCAAATCTGTTGCGACTACGGGCGCACCCGACAGCATTGGGACTCCGCGCACTACGGCGACATTGCCTTTAACGCGAATGTCGGCGCCCATGCGGTTGAGTTCTGCTACGTGGCGCAAGCGGTTCTCAAATACGGTTTCTTTGATCAAGCTGTCTCCTTCGCTCAGCGTCAGCAAAGCCATAAACGGAGCTTGCATATCTGTGGAGAAACCCGGGTAAGGCAGAGTTTCGATGTCTGTGGCGGTGTGAATTTTGCCGGGAACTATCCGCACAATGTCGGATTCTACGATAATTTTCGCCCCCATTGTCTGCAATTTGGCAATAACTGCGGTCAGGTGGTCGGGAATTACCGACGACAAACTGATTTCTGAGTGAGTGATGGCTCCTGCTAATAAAAATGTTCCGGCTTCGATGCGATCGGGAATAATTGCATAGTCTACCGCGTGGAGTTTCTCAACTCCCGAAATGACGATCGTATTTGTGCCCGCGCCTTGAATTTTGGCTCCCATCGCACGGCAGAAATTCGCCAAATCGACGACTTCCGGTTCTTGAGCCGCGTTTTCAATTACGGTTTCTCCTTCCGCTAAAGTCGCCGCCATCATCAAAGTTTCAGTGGCGCCGACGCTGGGGTAGTCCAAATAAATTTTGGCTCCTTTCAAGCGGCGGTTCGGCCCTTTGACGTAAGCGTTAACAGTACCGTGATCGATGTGGACTTCGGCACCAAGGGCTTGCAGGCCCCGAACGTGGAGTTCTACGGGCCTGGCGCCGATGGCACAACCACCTGGTAATGGCACTTTGGCAAATCCCAAACGCGCTAGCAGGGGCCCGATGATGAAGAAGCTCGCCCGCAGTTGGCTGACTAATTCGTAGGGGGCTTGAGCATCCAGGAGGTTGCTGGCGTTGATGTCTAAAGTATCGCCATTCTGCTGTACTTTGACTCCTACAGCCGAGAGAATTTGCCCCATGCGGGCGACATCGACCAATGCGGGAACGTTGCGGATGTGGCAATCGTCAGGGCATAGTAGAGCTCCTGCCATGACTACTAAGGCCGAGTTTTTGGCGCCGCTGATTTTGACGTGTCCTTTCAGGGGCTGGCGACCCCAAATTTGTAATACTTGTTGGTCGCTTTCTGGTGAAGCGGACAGGTTAGATGAGTTTTGAGCTGGTGTAATGGGTTTGCCCTCCATAATGCGCTTCGTTACTTTATACATTAGTGAAATACCCAAACTAAACGAAATACCGTTATAGTTCGGGCTTCGTGTATCGTTTGCCGTTGCTCTGTTGGGTATACCCATTTCTGGGTATTCGTCACTGAAGACGATCCAAGTCTGACACAGCATCTCTGGCTTTTTACGGCCTTTATCCCGACCTAGGGAATCCACGCAGAAGCCCTGTTTCCCAAGGCAAAAAACTATTTTCGTACAACAAACTTGGATTATATTTTATGGTGGGACGTACCTTACCAACCAGCGGTCTGCTCTTTCCCCTTTTCTCTCGCAGTTGTCCGGGGCCAAGCATTTTACTGCTACTGTAGCCTGTTGTTTGCAGTCGAGTGGGTGGGTCGCAACCACTTATATCTTAGACTTTTGAGGAAATTGTCGCTTTTTTTTCATAGACCTTGCTTAGCTTATATCCCAATGCTGAATTGAGTACAATTACAGCGTGGGACTTACGCCAATTGAGTTAATTTTGGTTCGATTTTACCGGAAAGTTTTTATATGTCCAGGGGGGATGTTAAGAATTCCTGGTATTATACTTGCTCCCATTGTGGCTGGGTGAGGGTTTCAGGTTACGATCGCACGAATAATATCGATCAAGTCCTATGGAGTTATCTGTATCAAGATTTACTTTTGTTTGTGGTTGTCGATCGAGATGCAGATGTGGTGCTATTCTCAATAAGCTATTTTGTAGTACGGGCCGATGGGACGATCGACAAAGGTGTAGGATGTCAACTCGATCGACAATGCCGAGAAGTTCGCACGTTGTCGATCGCCCCAATGCCTGTGCTAACCTGTGACAACACCCTAGAGCCAAAGTTAGTGCTAGCAAATGGTTCACATTAAGCGGATCGAACTAACTAACTTTAAATCTTTTGGCGGCACAACGTCCATTCCCGTGCTGCCTGGTTTTACTGTGGTTTCCGGGCCCAACGGTTCAGGGAAGTCCAATATCCTCGATGCTTTGCTGTTTTGTCTGGGACTTTCGACTTCTAAGGGAATGCGGGCTGAACGTTTGCCGGATTTGGTGAACAGCGCCCAAAATAAGCGCGGTACGATTGAGGCTAGCGTGACTGCTACTTTTGCGCTGGAAGATGTGGGTGATGAATGGTTCGCTCAGGATGAAGATGAGGATGAGGATGAGGTAGAAAAGGCAGCGGATGATTTGTCTGTTGAGTCTGTTGAAGCAGAAGACGTAGAAGCAGTCGAAATTCCAGAAACTGAAGACAACAACGGACAATCATCAAATCCAAAATCCAAAATCCAAAATCCAAAATCGGATGAGTTATCTGTTGAAGAAGTCGAAGAAATAGAAATCGCCACCAGTCAAGAAAACAACGGACAACTACTCGCTAACAATCGAAAATCCAAAATCGAAAATCGAAAATCGGATGAGTGGAGTGTGACGCGCAAACTCCGAGTCACTCGTCAAGGAACTTATACGTCAAATTATTACATTAATGGCGCACCTTGCACGCTGACTCAACTGCACGAACAACTTAACCGTTTGCGAATTTATCCCGAAGGTTATAACGTTGTTTTGCAAGGAGACGTTACTAGCATTATTTCGATGAATTCTAAGGAACGCCGCGAAATTATTGATGAATTGGCAGGTGTGGCTCAATTCGATCGCAAAATCTCTCTCGCACGGCAGAAGTTGGATGAAGTTAAGGAAGTTGAAGAGCGCAGCGGGATTGTCGAAAAAGAACTGATTTCTCAGCGCGATAGACTGGCGAACGATCGCGCAAAAGCGGAAAAATATCAAAAGTTGCGGGCGGAATTTCAAGAAAAGTCGCAGTGGGAAATTGTTCTCAAGTTCCGTCAGTTGCAAAAGCAAGAGTGGAAACTGCGCGAACAAATCGAAACGGGCGATCGCAATTCTGCCTCTCTCACCGAACAATTGCAAACCATTACCACCCAAATTCAAGCAGCAACCGCTGAACTTGACGCGCTAAATGCTCGCGTTAAAGCTTTGGGTGAGTCGGAATTGTTGGCTTTGCAAGCAAGTATTGCCACTCAGGAAGCGGAACGGCGGCAACTCCAAAACCGCAAACAGGATTTGGAAACAACTGCTGGACAAATGGCTGCGAACATAGCACAAACTGAGGAAGAAGTGCGGCAGTTTCGGCAAAGTTTGGAGCAAATTGAGATTGAAATATCCTATGTGATGTCTCAAATAGCCACTTTTCAGGAACAGCGCGACGAAGCCCAGCAAAGTTTAGATCAGAGTCGGGAAGTTGCAAATGCGATCGCCTCGACGGCCGAAGTTTGGGTACAGCAACAAACGGAACTGCACCGCCAAATCGAGACAATTCAGCAAACTTTGGAGCCGCAGCGCACCGAACAAGCTACTATTGGTGAAAGAGCCGATCGCCTGCAAAGTCAAATTCAAGAACAAAACCAATCGCTGCAAGTATTGGAACAGGAAATTACAGCAAAAAAAAATCAGCAATCAAGCCTTGGGGAAACCCAAAAAGTTGCTGCTTTGCAAGTAGAATCGCTGAATCAGATTGTAGTCGCAGCCGAACAAGAATTGCAATTGCAACAGGAAACTCAAACTCGTTTGTTGGAAGAACAGCGGGAAAGACAGCGCAAGTTAGATAAGCTAGAAGTGCAGTTTCAAGCCCAGCAAGAAGCGAGCGGCACGTTTACTGCAAAAATTATCGCACAAAGCGGAATTGGCGGAGTTTGTGGCTTGGTGGCTCAACTGGGCAGAGTGGAGCCGCGCTTTCAGTTGGCGCTGGAAATTGCGGCGGGCGGCCGCATGGGTAATATGGTGGTGGAAAATGACAGTGTGGGTGCTGCTGCGATCGAATTGTTGAAGCAAAAACGGGCGGGAAGGATGACGTTTTTGCCTTTGAATAAGATTAGAGGCGGCAGGTTTTCGGTGAATGAAAATTTGCGGCGCGCGGCTGGATTTCTGGATGCGGCTGTGAATTTGATTGAGTGCGATGCGCGCTATCAGGAGATTTTTGCTTACGTTTTTGGCAGTACGGTGGTGTTTAGCAATCTTACTGATGCCCGCCGCTATTTGGGACAGTACCGGATTGTCACTTTGGATGGGGAAATTCTGGAAACTAGCGGCGCGATGACTGGGGGAAGTTCTACTAATAGATCTACTTTGCATTTTGGTACGGTTGATGCTATTGATGCTGCGGATGAAGCGCGGACAATTGCTGCTTTGCAAGAACGTATTGAGGAAATTGAGCGGATTTTGGAACGGTGCAAAATTGCGATCGATCGCGCTGCTGTTGCTGTCAAAACTCGCAGTCAAGAATTGATGGAGGCGAAGCAGAATTTGCGCGAACATCAGTTGCGCTTGGAACAGTTGGAGTCGGAAATAAAGAATTTGCAAGCGCAACAAGAACAAGTGCGATCGCAAATTGCTAAAAATACTCAGGAATTGACTGATTCGCGATCGCGATTGCAGTTGCTTGCGAGGGAATTGCCCGCACAGGAAACTCAATTGCAGCAGTACCGCCAAACTTTGGCGCAGTTGGAAGAGTCGAACAGTCACAGCGAATGGCAGCAAATGCAGTCGGGTTTGCGCGCTCAAGAAGCGCAACTGCAAGAGCGCGAATTGGCTCTGAGAAACGCCCAGCAGCGCCAAGGAGACTTGCAAAATCAATTCGGGCGCTTGGAAGAGAAAATTAAGGAAGGCAGCGAGAAATTGCAGGAATGGCAAGTGCAGCAAAATGCGGGAACTGATGCTGTAAACCGGATTGTTTCGCAGCAGTTAGAACTAGACGCACAGATTGCAGCAGCTAAGGCGGCTTTGGCCCAAATTGAGGAGAAATTGGGTTTGGAGAAGGGAGAACGCGATCGCGCAGAATCGCAACTGCGAGAGCAACATTTGGCAAAACAACAGTTACAATGGCAGTTGCAAAAACTGCACGAAACTCAGCAAGAACGCCGGGAACAATTAGCCGCCGTCCGCACTCTCATGGAAACGCAGCGAGCGGAAATGCCCGATCCGGTGCCGTCGATTCCTGAAAATGTAGAGAAAGCCAATTTGACGGAATTGCAGCAAGAAGTAAAGGCGATCGCCAAACGCATTCAAGCTTTAGAACCGGTGAATATGCTAGCATTGGAAGAGTACAACCGCACTCAAGAACGCCTGCAAGAATTGAGTCAAAAATTGACGACATTGGCAGGAGAACGCACTGAACTTTTGTTGAGAATCGAAAATTTTACCACGCTCAGGCGGCGCGCTTTTAAAGAAGCTTTCGATGCGGTTAACGAGAACTTCCAGACTATCTTTGCGGAACTTTCCGAAGGTGACGGCTATCTCCAGCTAGATGACCAAGAAGACCCCTTCAGCAGCGGTTTGAATTTGGTGGCTCACCCGAAGGGGAAACCCGTACAGCGGCTGGCTTCTATGTCGGGAGGTGAAAAGTCGCTGACGGCGCTGAGTTTTATTTTTGCGCTGCAACGCTACCGCCCGTCTACGTTCTACGCTTTTGATGAAGTGGATATGTTTTTGGATGGGGCAAATGTGGAGCGATTAGCTAGAATGATAAAACGACAGTCTGAACAAGCCCAGTTTATTGTTGTGAGTTTGCGGCGACCTATGATTCAATCGGCTGAGCGTACAATTGGTGTTACTCAAGCGCGGGGAGCTTATACTCAGGTCATCGGACTTAAGTTGTAGTCCCGGAGTATCTGTTGATGATGGTGTTCAGTGATATACATATTTGGTAAATCAGGATTAAAGTTAGAATGACATCAGAACAAATTTGCCAACGCTCCGATATTCTCGGCACTCAGGTCATCACCCGCGACAGAGGTAAGCGCTTGGGTGTCGTCAGTCAATTGTGGGTGGACATCGATCGCCGGGAAGTTGTGGCGATCGGTCTGCGTGATAATATATTTGCGATCGCTGGACTACCAAAGTTTATGTTCCTCAGCAATGTCAGCGAAATTGGCGACGTGCTGTTGGTGGAAGATGAAAGTGCGATCGAAGATGATGTCGATGTTGAAGTCTACAGCATTTTGATTAACAGCGAAGTGATTACCGAAACCGGCGAACTTTTGGGAAGGGTGCGGGGCTTTAGATTCGACCCGGAAGACGGTAAATTAGTTTCTATCGTCATCGCTTCCCTCGGAATCCCCCAAATCCCCGACCAAGTTCTCAGTACCTACGAGTTGGGGATTGAAGAAATTGTCAGCAGCGGCCCCAACCGCTTGATTGTATTTGAAGGTTCCGAGGAAAGGCTGAGGCAGCTTAGCGTGGGTTTGCTAGAGCGCGTCGGTTTGGGACAAGCACCTTGGGAACGCGACGAGGAGGAACAAGGCTATTATCCCAAACCTGTGGCTACAGACCATCAATTGGGCCCGGGCGTGCGGATTCCTGCACCGGAAATGCGAAGCCGAGTAGCAGCACCCGTGGTAGAAGAGGTTCCTTGGGATGAGGATTCGCAGTGGAATCGCCCACCGGTACGACAGCAGCAGATGCGCGCGATGCCGCAGCCTCAGCAGATAGACGATTATGATGAGTATGAAGAGGATAATTGGGGCGGCGAGGACGATTACGAGGAAGACGAGTACGAAGAGAAGCAGTACAGCCCTCAGGTTTCTCGCCCGAAGGAGCCTGTCGTGGTGGAGTACGAGTACGAGGATGATGTGGAGGCGGATGCTTGGGCTGACGATGAAGCATCGAAGCCTTACCAGGCTCCTCGGGTGAATATCCCTGAGAAGACTAAGACTCCTGAGTACGAGGAAGAGCCTGGTTATTAGGATTAATCCACTGGTTGAAACCAGTGGTTTAACATAGGAAATCCCTGTCCGAGAAAATCCTGGAAAGCCCGCTGTTGCGGGTTTTGTTTTGATATTATGTGATGTGCAGTTGCGTGTTTGTAGTGAGGACTTTAGTCCTCATCTCAAAGGACTAAAGTCCTTTGAGTATAATTAAATTGCATTCATTAACGAGGTAAATTATGCCGCTAACTGCAACCGAATACAAATATGTGGAATTAGATGAGAAGAACGTTCCTCTCATCGCCGGAACCACAATGAAAGTGATTGAATTAGTACAAGCTCATATCGCTTACGGGTGGAGTCCAGCGGAGTTGCACCTCAACCACCGATATTTGACAATGAGCCAAATTCATTCTGCTTTTGCTTATTATTGGGATCACAAACAAGAGCTTGATGCAGATATGCAGCGCAGGTTTGAGTATGCCGAAAAGTTGCGATTAGAGGCTGGCGAATCTGCTTTGGCTAAGAAACTGCGTGCCCAGGGACTAATTAAATGAGCATAGCGCTATATATGGACGAACATATCCACTTGGCAATTACGGTGGGATTGCAGTTTCGGGATGTAGATGTTCTGACGGTTCAAGACGACGGTAGAACAGGTATGCCCGACACTATTATACTCGATCGCGCAGCCGAGCTTCAGCGCGTTGTTTTTACCCAAGATGAGGATTTTTTAGCCATAGCAAACCGTCGCCAGCAAGAAGGAATAAATTTTGCTGGCGTCATCTACGCTCAGCAAAAAAGTGTAACTGTTGGTGATTGTATTCGTGACTTGGAAATCATCGCTAAGGTTAACGAATCTGAAGATTTAGCTAACTGCGTGCAGTACCTGCCTTTGTAGCAAAACCCGAAATAGCGAGATCCCCAGTCCGTGATATCATATCCAGTATTTCATTGGCAATATTCCGGCCGGGGCAGACTTATTAAATCTCTACCTTATATTACAGATACTGGTTAAGTTAGCAAAGGATGTCATTGCGAGCGAGCGAAGCAATCGCAGAGACTATGACGCTTCTCGATTAACTGATGTGCGCGCGGAGCAATTGCTTGTTTAACTGAACAGTATTGGTTTATATTACAGATACTCGTTAAGCCATCCTACAAAAACTATAGATATAAATTCGATCCTGCTTTCGCTCTTTTTCCTCCTCTGAATCCTCTGCGCCTCTGCGGCTCACAAAAAAGCCCCTTCACAAATATATTTAATATCAGCTCAAAAAAAATGAACCGTCAATGCAGAAAACTGAAAAATCAAACAGGAATTTTAATCTATCTCTCTATACTGTTATCATCATCGCTTCATTCATAGCAGTAGGGTATAAGTTCCCGATAGGAGGCAACTTTCCCGAATTGCCACAAATCCAATCGCTGCTCAATCCTGAACTCTACAAAAATGACTATCACGTTCAGGAAATGGTTAAATTAAATCCGAGATACTATTATTATCATATCATTTATTTGTTAGCAAGCCTAGGGTTAAGCATCCCCTTAGTACATTTTATTTATCAATTCCTAGCCTTTAGTTCAGTTATCCTAGCTTGTCGGGCAATTATCAGAATATATACTAATTCACAACTGCCAGTAGCAGCAATGAGTTTCTTGTGTTTAGCCGCATCATTTACAGATGTGGGAAACACGCTGATATTTTCCACAAAATCAGTACCGAGTACCTTCGCAATGGGTGTCGCAATCTGGGGAATTTATTTTAGTTTGCGTCAGAAATGGTTGACTGGATATTTCTTTTTTGGACTGGCTTGTCTGCTGCAATTTTTAGTGGGTTTGCTGCCGGGATTGATGATGGTTCCGGTTTTACTGATAAAATCTGTAAGAGAGCGAAAGTTCAAAACGTTGATTTGGGCGATCGCACTTTTAGCAGCAATGTCAAGTATAGTGTACGTACCCATGTTATTGGCAGGTACTACCGGCACTCAAACCATCGACAATGCCGAGTTTGTATTCATCCACGCCAAAGTCCGCAATCCTCACCACATCCTCCCCTCAAATTGGACTATTGGGAATTGGTTCAACTTTATATGTTTCATCAGTGGCGGCTTGCTGTGCATCAAAAATACCGACTTACTCCAAAAAGAAGACAAGATTAATTTTTACATAATTGTTAGCACGTCAATTTTCGCGCTGTTCCTAAACTACGTATTTGTAGAAGTTTACCCGCTGGCTTTAATCGCCAAACTGCAATTGGCGAGAACCGTTCCATTTGCTCAGTTAATTATATTTATTGCTGTTAGTTTAACCATCGAGAAGCTTTACACAAATAAAAAAATAGCTGTTAGCTTGTTGCTGCTATCTGTACTGACTTTGCCTTTTCGAGGTGTAATTTTCCTCGGATTATCAGTTTGGCAAACCAGAAATTACGTATTTCCCAAGAGATACAATATATTGCTGTGGATTTTTACAGCAGTAACGTTAATTGTTAGTTTGATATATCCGGTGACTGATTCGTGGGAAATAATCGGCAATCGCCTAATTAGCATACCTATCCTCTTTTCAATTCTTGCCTTGCCTTTCATTTTAGAACAAACATCTATATCTACACCACTCACACAAATAGTAACCCATATTTTAGCTTTGGCAACTACCGCCATCTTAGTTTTTGGAGTAGGAGGGATTTTACCAAAGCCAATGTTAGAAATATTTCAAAAAAGAGTTAATATTAATGTAGTTCCCAGCGACGACTTAAACAGATTAGCTTTACACTTTTCGCAAATTAGCAATCAAGATGCACTCATATTAATTCCACCTTCAGTTACCAGCTTCCAGTTTTACTCTCAGCGAGCTATAGTAGTTAATTTTAAGAACTTTCCCTTGACAGAAACAGGAATCAAAGAGTGGCAAAATCGCATGGAAGCCGTTTTAGGAGTTCCCTTAAATCCGCAAATGATTTGGGGAGGGAACGACTTATTCAGCCGTCGCAGCAGTACGGATTTAGTCAAAGTAGCCCAAAAATATCATGCCGATTATATCCTGACTCGCAGCGATTGGCATCCCAACATTGAAGGAGAAATAGTAGATAAACAAGGTAAATGGATAATCTTTAAAATCCGATAATATCAAATGTGTTTCAACCGCAATTTCCCGGCGAATAGAATTCGCGGCTATACAAACAAAGTCCGCGCAACGCGAGACTGAAGAAAAAGAGAGAGAATTTTACTCGTTACCAGTTCATTTAGTCGGGCGTTGCGCCGACTTTGTTTGTATAGAAGCGGTTTCAACCGCCGAATCTTATCAACAGTTAAATATCAAAACCCGAATCATCAATAATTTCGCAAATCTGCTTATCCACATAATCAGCAGCCACATTCCGCGCAATCAACTCAGCCAAAATCCCCAAAGAAATCAACTGCACCGACAGAATTGTACACAAAATCCCAAAAAATAGCAAAGGTCGATTCCCGATCGGCCCAAAGTGCATCCCGGCTAAATTCAGAAACCAAATCACAATCAAATAACTCAGCGAAAAAGTTCCCACCAAGCCAAAACACAACCCCAATCCGCCAAACAAATGACCCGGTTTGTGCAAATATTGCGTCGTCGCCAACACCGTCAACAAATCAATAAATCCCCGCGCGTAGCGTTCCCAGCCATAATTGGATTTGCCATGTTTGCGCGGATGGTGTTCGACAACTACTTCGCCAATTTTAAAACCTAAATTATTTGCTAATGCTGGAATATAGCGGTGCAATTCCCCGTACAATTTAATCGAATGCAAAACCTCCCGGCGATAAGCCTTGAAACCGCAATTCATGTCGTGCATTTGCACCCCAGTCAGCAAACACGCAACTGTATTAAACAAGCGGGAAGGTAAAGTTTTAGAAAGCGGGTCGTTGCGCTTTCTTCGCCAACCGGAAACTAAATCAAATCCCAATTCTAAATGATCTAAAAATTTGGGAATTTCGGCGGGATCATCCTGTAAATCTGCATCGAGAGTAAAGATAATTTTCCCTGCTGCATTGCGAAATCCTGCTGAAAGTGCGGAGGATTTGCCAAAGTTGCGGCGCATTCTTATCGCTTTAATTCGTTGGGGAAATTGAACAGCTAAATCGACAATTTCTCGCCAAGAAGCATCGCGGCTACCATCGTCTATGAAAATAACTTCGTAACTTGCGATTCCTGTTTGGGACATGACGATGGTAATTTTTTCAAACAGTAATTTCAGTGTTGCTTCTTCATTGTGAACGGGAATTACAAAGCTGAGATCTTTTTGCATAGCTGATTTTTGTAAGTGTTATTGATTAGAGAAGATTGCAAAAGTCCTTTTAATCATTTTTGGGGGACGGGCTAGAAGCCCATCCCACAATTTTTTGTTTTATTGTGGGATGGGCTTTGAGCATCGTCCCAATTATTTTTGCAAGATGTCTATCGCTTGGGAGTTTCGCAAAGCTACCCAACCTTCGCGGTTTTTGAATGAAGCATAGGCTGTCAATAATTTATCGGTTGGCGATGTTTGAATGTATCCTCTCCAAGCTGCGGATTCGTAGGCTACCCCAAATAAGTTAACTAAGTCGGGGCGGGGAAATCCTGACATAGCGAAACCTCGAACTACATTTTCTTGGTTGAGAATGACAATACATTTTACATGATTTTCGGGATCTCCTACCCAACCAATTACTCTGGCGGCGGCTGGTGCGAGTTTGGTGATTGTATCAAAATATCCGGGTACTCCGTCTTTGGGGGCTGAGAGTAAATTCGGGTCGATTTTTGTGTCTAATGCTGCACAAAAGTTGTATTTTTTGATGTCTCGATTGAATGGTACTAAGTTGTTAGTTTTTAAGGCATCGATTAACCCGACAAATGCGGCGGGTTTGTTTCCTACTCTCTCTTTAATTAGGGTGATGTCGGTGATGCCTAATTGCAATGATAGTGCTACTAGCGGTTGATAGGTTGCTCTGCGGGCGATCGCCATTGCAGTTTCGCCTCCCACCCCGTACATTAAAATGACGGCTGCTATCACGACTGCAAACAGCGGTGTCAGCCATCGTCCTTGGATTCTCGGTGTGGGCTGTAACTCGCGTACCGCAAGCACTATGAGGATAATTGTACTCATCCAAAACAAGGCTGGGAGTGTGGCGTAGCGGGAAGCGGTAGCCTGTTCGACTCCAAATCCCGATCGACTAACTGCGGCCATTAAAGCCGTTTGCAGGGTGTACAATTGGATGGACAGCCAAGGCAGCCAATTTTGGCGATTTCCTACAGGATAGCCAAGCTGCACAGACTTTTTTACCAATAGCCAATAACCCACAAAACCCGTTACAGCAATCAAACCAATTATACCAATAATTGACGCAACAATAATGTTTTCGGTAAAAATACCCCCGAGATAAATCGGAATATATTCGAGAGTTTTCAGCGGATTGATTTTAGTTAAAGAAGGATGATTGGACGGAGTTTTGTAAGTTAAGAAATAAATACCAATCACCGCAATCGAAGCAGCAAAATACAAATAAGTTATCCGCCGAGGAAACCGAAGCACAATCGCAGCCCCACACAATATCGGCCACAAACCTAAAGGAGTGCTGTAACTAATACAACCTAAAATCCCAAAAACAATACTACCAATTACCCACTTGTTTTGTTGCCATCCCTCATTCCCAATCTTTGCCGGAGAATGAATACCTAAAGGTTGTGCTTCTCTGCTATTTAATAATAAATTAACATAGGATTGCAAACAAAATATCGAACAAATTACAAATAAATTAGCAATAATCCAGTGGACGCCACTGAATCCCCGCATCCAGTTGTGTGCCGCCGCCGGAGTAAAATTAAAAATAGAAATACACAGGATGACTGAGATAAATTGTAGTGGAAAATTCCTTAATCTTAAAGGTAGTAAAGCAATCAAGACATAGCACTGAATCCAAGCCAAAAACCAAGCAATCAAACATAAACCAATATTTGAACCTTGGGTGATAATAATATTCAAGCCATAGATAATCGCCGGAATCAAGACAAAATGCTCATTCGCCCGAAATATCCAATTAAAAGGATTTGTAGAGAAACCGTCTACTGAATAAAAATTCCAAGTCATCCACCAATAATCAAAATTAGACAAGTCTCCCGCTTGGGATATCAAGTACAAAATATATGACGCTGGTATGAGAATGCCGATAACTGAGGTGATAATTAAAACATATTGGTTCTTGATTTTCATGAATTCGGAGATAGATATTTTTAAAGATTTACTCAATTATTTATTTCACTTATTTAATGGTTGTTAGCCCCTACCTAGAAGGCAAATTGTTTTTAAGGCGGGGTTTAAATCCCGTCTTAAAAACTTCGGGCATCTGTCACTCGCACATCTGTCAACTGTCAACTGTCAACTGTCAACTGTTTAACCAGCATTTCTCTGAGCCCTTGCCGCCAGTGGGGAGGATAGGTTCCCAGAAGTGCTGATATTTTCACTGTGGAAAGTACAGAAAAAGCGGGACGTTTTGCGGGTGTGGGATATTCGGCGGTGGTGATGGGAATTACGCGCTTGATTTTGAGGGGAAAGCCGAGTTTCTCTGCTTCTTCAAAAATGGCGATCGCAAAATCGTACCAACTACACACACCGCTGTTAGTATACTGGTAAGTCCCAAAACTTTCTAGCCCAAGCAGAGGGATGATTTGGGCAGTTGCAGCCCCCAAATCTGCCGTCGAAGTTGGACTTCCAATCTGATCTGCTACTACCCGAAGTTCTTCCCTATCTTTGCCCAATCTCAGCATGGTTTTGACAAAGTTGCCTTTGCCGCCGTTACCGTAAACCCAGGCGGTTCTAATAATAATATGTCGGTTTCCCGCTTTTCTAATTGCTTCCTCGCCTGCTAATTTGGACTTCCCGTAAATTCCCAATGGGTTTGTAGAATCTGTTTCGAGATAAGCAGAACCACTGCTACCGTCAAATACGTAATCAGTGGAAAAGTGGATTAAACTTGCTCCCAGTTTCTCGCATTCTTCGGCAAAGATTCCGGGTGCGATACCATTGACTGCGTGGGCTAAGTCTGCTTCGCTTTCGGCTTTGTCCACCGCAGTGTAAGCAGCGGCATTCACGACTACATCCGGTTGAATGTCAGCCATTGCTTGACGGATGGTTTCGGGTTGGGATAAATCGACGGAAGTGCGATCGACTGCAATGACCTCTCCCACAGATAATAAGATGGGATGCAATTCTTGAGCTAGCTGTCCGCTACCGCCTGTCAGTAAAATTTTCATTGTTAAAACACTTGAGCTTTTTTCAAGGTTTGTCCGGCTTTGTCTTTAGGTGATAAAATTGGTTCGGCACCATCTAGCGGCCAGGCGATCGCCAAATCAGGATCATTCCATACAATACACCGCTCGTGTCCCGGTGCATAGTAGTCTGTAGTTTTGTACAAAACTTCAGCAATGTCTGATACTACTAAAAAACCGTGAGCAAATCCCGCCGGCACCCAAAATTGCCGTTTATTTTCAGCACTAATCAAACAGCCCACCCACTGTCCGAAAGTCGGCGAACTTTTTCTAATATCCACCGCCACATCATATATTTCGCCCGCAACAACCCGCAGCAATTTGCCTTGAGGCTGCTGCATTTGGTAGTGCAAACCGCGCAGCACATTTTTAGAAGACTTGGAATGATTGTCTTGAACAAATTCTGCCGTCACGCCTGTTTTTTCGACAAAAGCTTGGTGATTGAAACTCTCAAAAAAGAAACCGCGATCGTCTCCGAAAATTTTAGGCTCAATTATCAGAACATCCGGTATTTCTGTAGATATAACATTCATAGTTGGCTGTATCGCGTGATAAACTTATACTCAGTCTATGCTATCTTACTATGAAAACTGACACATATCTCAAAAAATTGTATGCAAACCGATTTGATTCCCGACAGATGCAAGCAAAGGTGGCACTTTGGAAAGTTTTAATTGACGAATTTTTACAAGATTATGTTCCTCCAGAATCGGCAGTTTTAGATATTGGCGGCGGTTACTGCGAGTTTATCAATCAAATTCGGGCGGGCGAAAAATGTTTAATTGACCTGAATCCCGATTCCAAATTATTTGCTGATGCTGATGTCAAGGTGCTGAATATTGATGTGCTTAATTTAGATAATCATACTTCTTTTACCGAACACTTCGATCGCATTTTCATCTCGAACTTCTTTGAACACCTCCGCAACAAAGAGGAACTTGTAGAAATCATCTCATTTTGCTTTGATGCGCTGAAGCCTAGCGGTTCTCTTTTGGTAATTCAGCCAAACTTCAAATACTCTTACAAGGAATACTACGATTTTATCGATCATCAATTACCGATTACGCATTTATCGCTGCAAGAGCTTTTACAAACTGTCGGGTTTAAAGTTGATGTGATGATACCGAGATTTTTACCGTTTTCGACGAAAGGGCGGCCGGCTTCGCCGTTGTTGTTAAAGGTTTACCTGAAATTGCCTTTTTTATGGCGTTTTTTGGGCGGGCAAATGTTTGTTAAGGCGTCGAAACCCAACTATTGAGGCAGAATTGTGCGATCGCAATATTATGCCCGATCCGACTGAATTCGATCGCCAATAAGTGCGATCGCCCTTAATATTATACCAGAACAGGTTGATGAAATTAGGTAGAAACCGGGTTTTTGGCAAAATCCCCATCGCAGCCTTAAATCTCCGAAAAACCCGGTTTCTTTAAATTTGATCGCCCTCCAAAATCTGCCGGGGCGGGTTTATGAAATCAATCGTATTGTATCGTAAACCTTGGCGAACCCGCCCCTACGAAAATCAGATAAAAATTGGTTCAATCGCCCGAATTTAACATCATAAAATGTTCGGTAAATTCACAATTATTGTAGGGGCGGGTTCGCCAAGATATCCGATCGAAACTATCAATCTATGAAACCCGCCCCCACCCAACAAATAAGCCCGTGAAGCGAAGCTATCCCGTAGGGAATCGCCCTTATTATTGCATCTCTACAAATCTGGATCGCACACAGCCCCTAAAGATGCGATCGTCGCTTTTTCAGCCTCCGTCAAACCCGTAACGCCCGCGATATTCATACCCTCATAAGGTCCTTCAGCTATCAGCGTTTTGATGCACTCACCAGTCTTGACATCCCAAAGCTTAATAGTTGCATCAAAGCTGCCACTAGCCAAAATTTTACCGTCTGGACTGAATGCAACTGAACTTGCAGTATCGCTATGACCTTGAAAAGTTTGAAGGCATTCACCGCTGTGGCAATCCCATAATTTTATAGTGCGATCGGCACTGCTACTAGCCAGGGTTTTACCATCTGGACTAAATGCAATCGACCATACAAAATTGCTATGACCTTGCCAAGTTTCAAGGCATTCACCGCTATGGCAATCCCACAACTTTACAGTTCGATCGGCACTGCTACTAGCCAGGGTTTTACCATCTGGACTAAATGCAATCGACCATACAAAATTGCTATGACCTTGCCAAGTCTCAAGGGATTCACCACTGTGGCAATCCCACAACTTTACAGTTCGATCGGCACTGCTACTAGCCAAAGTTTTACCGTCTGGACTAAAGGCAACTGAATTTACCAAATCGCTGTGACCTTGCCAAGTTTGGAGGCATTCACCAGTTTGGCA
>NZ_JAEQCX010000132.1:0-36687 GCF_020738035.1 Microcoleus sp. PH2017_28_MFU_U_A | reverse complement strand
CGGCAGGGGTTGTCTCTTTCATGGGTCATTTTTTAACGTTATCTGCTTGCTATGTAAGCATTATAACCTATTTTTATCGTATTTTCTGTTTAAGTCCCGCTAATGCCCGTCGCGTCTGGATTGCTTTGCTAGAAAAAGAGATTGAGTTTGAATTGGTGTCGATGAAATTAAACGGCGATCAGTTTCAACCAGATTTTTTGGATATTAGCCCTTTTCACCACATTCCGGTTTTGGCTGATGGCGATTTTCATTTAATAGAAAGTCTCGCTATGCTTGATTATCTGGAAGCTAAGTATCCGACGATCGCACTATTGCCACAGAATGCTCGGGATTTGGCGATCGTCCGCATGGTACAAATGGTAACAGTCAACGAATTGACACCAGCGCTGAGTCCCTTTGTCCGCCAGACTTTCGGCGGCGCAGGCGAACCGGAGAATCTGGAAAAATCTGCGCTGCAAGTGGCGGCGGTACTGAGATTTTTTGAGGAGTTGTTGGGCGATACACCTTTTTTTGGCAGTAACACGATTACCCTGGCGGATGTTGTGGCTGGTGTTTCCGTGCCTTGGCTGCCCGAGTTAGGCTTGTCTTTGGAGGAATACCCCAAATTGGAGGATTGGTGCGATCGCTTAAATTCCCGCGCTTCTTGGAAAGAAACACAAGCCAGTCCGGAACTGGTGGAAGCTTTTAAAGCGCAGATGAAACAGTTGATGAAAGGTAAACAACAGCAGCCTTTAAATGATGAAATTAATGAGCTTAGAAGAGAAGATAAATAAGTGATTTATGGTTGGGTGGGGGCGGGTTTTTGAGATTGTCAATTATTGGCACGTATTGTTGGTGAACCCGCCCCTACAGCAATTATGTCTATTTACCAATGCCCCATGCCCCATGCCCCTATCCCCATGAACGACTTAATTTACAAATATCCCCCTCTCTTACCCGGCACTTTAATCAAGCGGTACAAACGATTTTTCGCAGAAATCGAACTGGCTTCGGGAGAAATTATCACCGCGCACTGTCCGAATACTGGCCCGATGACTGGTGTTTTAATTCCCGGCAATCCAGTGCTAGTATCTCCCAGTGACAATCCCAAACGCAAGTTAGCTTATACTTGGGAATTAATTAAAGTTTGCGATACTGTACCAACCTGGGTGGGAGTTAATACCGGGCTGCCAAATCGAGTAGTTAAATTAGCTTTGGAATTGCAATTGTTTCCTGAATTGGGAAATTACAGTTTGATTCAGCCGGAGGTTGTTTACGGAAAAGATAAAAAAAGTCGAGTGGATTTTTGGCTGAATGGTGGGGAAAAACCGATTTTTGTGGAAGTTAAAAATACAACTTGGGTTAAAGATACATTAGCTTTATTTCCCGATACAGTCACAGAACGGGGACAGAAACATTTAAGAGAATTGATCGAAGTGGTGCGGCAGGGTTCGAGGGCTGTAATGCTGTATTTTATTAATCGCGGCGATTGTACGGATTTTGCGCCTGGGGATAGTGCCGATCGCATTTACGGACAATTGTTCAGACAAGCTATTATTGAAGGTGTGGAAGTTTTGCCTTGCCGCTTTGACGTAACTCCCGAAGGTGTCCGGTATTTGGGTTTGGCAAAACTGGATATTTGACAGTTGACCGCTTGACAGTTTGAGAGCAACCTCTACCTAGAAGGAAGAGGATTGGAGTAATGAATAGTCTGACTTTAATTTCTCCCTCAAATGATTCCGGCTTTCAACCAATTCTTTCTGGTAACTGTTGCTTTGAGGATCGAAAATCCGTGAACCGAGTAACTCCCGTCGTCGATGAAAAAGCAAACCGGATCGATTACCTTTTTTGTTTAGAAACAGGCAAGATGCCCGTTCCACAATATAGCCTTTCTCACAAAGATGAGGTATGACTGACAGCTTACATAACCTCCTAGACAAAGAGGGCTCTCTTCCCAACAACGTCCGCGAATCTTTCTGAGAACCACAATACATGAATTTTCTTGTGGGGAGTAGGGGTTGGGCATCCTGCCCGCGCCAAAATACAATTTAGATGCGGGACAACTTACTTAAAAAAAGAGGCAATTTAATCTGCCAAATCTGGGAAAACTTCCCGGACGGCCGGATGCACCAGTCGGTGATTCTGCACGTTCAATCCCTTCGCCAAACTCGGATTCATTTCCAAAGCTTTAATCCCGTTATTTGCCAACTGCAAAACATAAGGCAAAGTGCTGTTATTC
This sequence comes from Microcoleus sp. PH2017_28_MFU_U_A, assembly GCF_020738035.1. Lineage (NCBI taxonomy): Bacteria > Bacillati > Cyanobacteriota > Cyanophyceae > Oscillatoriales > Microcoleaceae > Microcoleus > Microcoleus sp. PH2017_28_MFU_U_A. The sequence continues at coordinate 34,469 of NZ_JAEQCX010000132.1, read as the reverse complement.
AAAGCTTGAGTAGCTGTCCAAGGCACTGCACCGGGCATATTTGGTACGCCATAATGCACAACTCCTTCCTCTACATAAGTAGGATTTGTGTGAGAAGTTACTCGCAAAGTTTCGACACAGCCACCTTGATCGACGGCTACGTCAACAATTACAGAACCGGGCTGCATTTTGGCGACAAATTCGCGCGAAAGTAGCACCGGAGCTCTTTTTCCTAAGACTAAAACTGCACCGATTAATAAGTCAGCATCGGGAACAACTGCTTCTATTTGCAAAGGACTGCTGTAAAGGTATTCTACTCTGGAACCGAATAAAGTTTCCAAGTAGGCTAGCCGATCGACATTTACATCTAAAATCTGCACCCTAGCGCCCATTCCGACAGCAATGCGGGCTGCTTCTGTGCCGACGATTCCGCCGCCCAAAATTACAACTTTGCCCGGTCTTACCCCCGGTACGCCCCCCAAAAGTACGCCTTTGCCGCCTTGCTGTCGTTCCAGAAACCGAGCACCGAACTGCACGGCCAAACGCCCTGCAATAATGCTCATCGGGGTTAGCAGGGGCAATTTCCTGTCGGGGAGTTCGACGGTTTCGTAGGCGATAGCCTGGACTCCGCTGTTGATTAAGTGCTCGGTTAATGTGCGATCGGCTGCTAAGTGCAAATATGTAAATAGCAACTGCTCTTTTTCAATCAGCGGATACTCAGTAGGTAATGGTTCCTTAACTTTGACAATTAGTTGCCGGTTCCAGACATCTGAAGCCTTCGAGACAATCTTCGCCCCGGCTTCAATGTAGTCCTCATCAGCAAAACCAGCCCCAGCCCCAGCATTCGTTTCGACGAAAACTGTGTGGCCTTTGTCCGAACAAGCCCGCACGCTGGTGGGACTGAGTCCGACTCGAAACTCTAAATCCTTGATTTCCTTGGGGACGCCTATTTCCATCTATAACCTCAAATTTCAGGCTTATGTCGATCGAATTTAACGCAAAAATCAGCCCTAGCGGGACAATACCATTGGAGATTTTAGATTTGGGAATCGGGCTGGGCTAGGAGAATATTTGTTTGATTTTCAGCCATTGCGATCGCAATTTCCAAAATTTGTCATTTTCCATAAGGTCGATCGATCTTTTAGCCTGCTCCAACTCTAACTCAAGCTGCTGCATCCGAGCTTGCGAACTCTGCAATTGGGACTTAACCTCCTGCAACTGAATTCGCACCTCCTTTTCCCCAGTATTTTTCTTAATCGCAATATCGTGATAGCCTAGGAACTGAAGCGCCAGAAATACTATTTCCCAGTCATTCGCAATACAAAACTCATTAACTGCTTTCGCCACACCGTAAGGCATGATTTCGCATACAGACCAATTCGTATAATCGTTAAAAACCATCATCCCGTCAGATTTCACCTTTGTATAACCTCGATTGATATCTTTGCATACACCTTCATAAGAATGATCGGCATCGATGTAAATCCAATCAAAATACTCTTCTGGAAAACCGCCTAAAATTGTCGATGAATCACCTTCGTGAAGTTCGACAGTCCCATTTTCTATCCCTGCTTGCAATAGGGGATTTTGTTTGCGATCGATTTCCGCTTTAAATGCCTCGAAATTACCATCAATTAAATGCAGCTTTTGGGGCTGGGTAATAGCAAGTATTTTCTCGGCAAATCGCCCATATTGAGTGCCAACCTCTGCAACCACACTATTTTTAGGTAAACATTCCAATATTTTGATGCGACTTTCAACCAGGCGACAGTTTTTGACATGGCAATTTTGCAGTGTTGGCGAAACAAGTACCAATGGATTGTCATTAAAATTATTCCATTTCTCATTATCCCAGCCTTCAGTCGCTGCTAAAAAATTTTGTTTGTATTGCAGAAAGTCAAACATACGATCGCAAAAGTAAGAGAACTTTAATTTGAAAGTAAAGACTTCAGTCCTTACTTTTCCTATATCCTATATAATTTAACAGCAACGATTCACCGCGTCTCAAAAAAAATGCCACGCATACCTACATTAACATTCGATCGCGGAACGCTCCTACTGCACCCGCCGCCCAAAGGCCGAGACTGGGCGGATTTTGCCACGTGGGACGATCGCGTGGAAAAATTTCGCATTCGAGCAATTCACTACCGCCCGCTGGTAGAATCGCTTCAGGCCGACTGCACTAACTTCACCGACGACGCCCGCGGATACGAACTACTCGAACTCGTATCCAGCGTGGCAATGCAGCCTTACCCGCACCAACAAGAAGCCCTAGCAGCTTGGCAAGAAGCAGGAAGCCAAGGAGTAGTCGTCCTCCCCACGGCTTCGGGCAAAACTTATGTGGCCCAATTAGCCATGCAAGTCACAGGCCGCAGTACATTAGTCGTAGTACCAACTCTCGATTTAATGCACCAGTGGTACGCTAATTTGAAAGCAGCTTTTCCCGACATCGAAATTGGATTGTTAGGCGGAGGTTCGCGGGACAAAACGCCAATTTTAGTAGCAACCTACGACAGCGCCAGCATTCACGCCGAAACCTTGGGAAATAAATACGGCTTGCTGGTGTTTGACGAATGCCACCATTTACCAACGGACTTTTATCGAGTAATATCCGAATATGCGATCGCGCCTTTTCGACTCGGACTGACAGCAACACCCGATCGCACAGACGGACGCCACAGCGACTTACACTTCCTCATCGGCCCCACAGTATATAGCAAAAAACCCGAAGATTTAGCAGGCGACGCCTTAGCCGACCATAAAATAGTGCAAATCATGGTCAAACTGTCAAAAGAAGAAACCGATCGCTACAGCGAAGCCATGAACATTCGCAACGACTTCCTCAAACAGTCCAACATCAAAATATCCAGCCTCGAAGGATGGAAACAGTTTATCATGGCCAGCGCGCGATCGCCCCTAGGAAGGCGCGCCATGATTGCCCACCGCCAAGCCAAAGAAATCGCCCTTTGTACCGAAGGCAAATTGCGAATCTTAGCTCAAATTCTAGCCGAACACTCTCCCCAGCGCACCCTAATCTTCACCGGAGACAACGCCACAGTCTACCGAATCTCCCAAGAATTTCTCATCCCCACAATTACCCACCAAACCCCAGTCAAAGAAAGGCACGAAATCCTCGATAAATTTCGCAGCGGCGAATACAAAACCCTAGTCGCATCCCACGTTCTCAACGAAGGAGTGGACGTACCCGACGCCAGAATTGCTATTATACTGTCAGGTACGGGAAGCGAACGCGAATACATCCAAAGATTGGGTCGAGTTTTGCGAAAAAGCAGCGATGTAAATAAACTAGCAATTCTCTACGAAGTCGTCACCGAAGACACCACCGAAGAAAGAACATCCCAGCGCCGCCGAGGCGGAATGCAAGTTCACAAACCCCAACCAAAAACACCAATAGAACCACCACCAGCAGAATATCCAAAATTAGAAACAGTCAAACCAACACCGATTTACGGAGTCAACCGAGAGACAACCAAAAAAGCAGCAGAAACACCAGCAAAATGGGGAGATGATGATGACATTCCCAAGACAACCAAAAAAGCCGCAGAATCACTGTCAACTGTCAACTGTCAACTGTCAACTGTCAACTGTCAACTGTCAACTGTCAACTGTCAACTGTCAACTGTCAACTGTCAACTGTCAACTGTCAAATGCTACCAACCGATCTACTAAGCCACCGTCAAAACGGCGAATCAATCATCCCGCTACGCCTCAAGATAGATGCTAAAAACCTAGAAGCAGCTACCGAAACGATCGCCTGCTTCCAGGAGTCGATCGGCAAAACCCAAGGCGAACTCGACGGACGCTTGCTAGAATTAGAAGGCGACAGCCCCGACTATCGGCTGAAACGGGGATTGGCGCACCTCCTCAAAGGCGGTTTCTCCACCTTGGAAGTCGTCAGCCCCCTAGAACCAATGGAGTTGAGACAGCGGGTATTTGCGTTGTCCGCGCGATCGATACCCAGCCCACAATCCACCCAAATAACCCTCGAAACAGTAGCCACAGAGCTCAGCCAAGACTTAAACAGAGAAGTTTTTACCCACGAAATCAAAACAGGTTTATACGCCGATTTAAACGAAAACAAAATCCTCACCGAATTTGACGCACCAACACCCGAAAACTTACTTCACAGATACAACCTTTCCCAAGTCCAAGGCATATTTTACCGAGCAAGTCAAGTTCAATTAACCGCGCACCGCAACGATCCAGGAGAATACAAACTCCTCTTTCGCTATTTAAAATTATTTCAATTAATGACCTACATCGAAGGCGATGCAGACCACGGATTTACCCTCACAATCGACGGCCCCACAAGCTTGTTCAAACCCAGCACCCGCTACGGCTTAGCCCTCGCCAAAATGCTGCCCGCACTCCTACACGTCACCAAATGGAGTATGCACTCAACTCTGCAAACCAAAGATGCTTTCAGCGGCGTTGTGAAAACAGGTAAATTCACCCTAAATTCCGACTGCGGTTTAGTCAGCCACTATCCCCCAGGCAAACCCTATGATAGTATGTTAGAAGCAGCATTTGCTGGCAGGTGGGATAGCTTAAAAACCGAGTGGAAACTCGAACGAGAAGTCGATCTAATTCCGATTCCCGGAAGCGTGATGATTCCCGACTTTCGGTTAGTCCATCCCGACGGACGAGTATTTATATTAGAAATAGTCGGCTATTGGCGGCCGGAGTATTTGCAAAAGAAATTTGCTCAAGTACACAAATCTGGATGCGACAACTTGATTTTAGCTATTTCCGAACGGCTGAATCTGGAAAAAGCTGGGGTTAATGTAAAAGAAGTTCCTGCAAAAATAGTTTGGTTTAAAGATAAATTGCAGCCAAAATCAGTCCTAGAAATCCTCGAATAGTACACCAATCAGTAGCAAACTTCTCTCTCCCTCTCTTCCTCTGCGGCCTCTGCGGCCTCTGCGGTTCAAACCTCTTAAATTAAATTATCCTAAAAGAACGATCGCACATTCCAACACTCTAGTAAAATAGAAACATCCCCAAAACCTTGCCACCGCGTAGTCTCACCCCCAAACCAATCAAAAAATGGTAGAAACAAGCATTGTCGAAAAAATCAAAAAGCTGTTAGCCCTCGCCACCTCATCCAACGAAAACGAATCAACCGCTGCGGCAGCAAAAGCTTCCGTTTTACTGGCGCAGTACAATCTCAGCCTCGCCGATTTAGGCCCCAATCACCAAGAAGAGATCGATCAAAGCGGAGTTGAGACAACATCCAAATTTGTCACTTGGAAAATGATCCTGCTTTCAGGAATTGCGGAAGCTAACGGTTGTACAGGTATGCGGAACAATTATAGTGGTAGTATGTTTTTGGTGGGAAGCTCTACAAATCTGATTGTTTGCAAGCACCTGTATGAATATTTGAGTTCTGCGATCGAGAAACGGGCGAAATATCGCAAAGGAAGCGGCCGGGGACTGGCGTATCTGAACGCTTTTCGGGTGGGATGCGCCACAAGGTTGCGACAAAGGCTGCTGGAACAAAAGCGGGAGATGGAGGAGTCGGGGATTCCGGGCTCGGTTGATACAGCGGCTACTCCTGCTATTGTAGTGCGATCGATGTTTGAGAAGAATGAACAGGCGATCGCAGATTATTTAGAAAGCCAAGGAGTTAAAGTCAAAACCCGAGCCGGTGCTCAAATCAGCAGCGAAGTCGGTTTTAATTCCGGTTATGAAGTAGGCGACAAAATTAGCTTGCAGAAGCAAGTGCAACCGGAAGGAGAACAAAAAAAACTTAATCAATCTCTGTGAGTTTAACTATAATTTCACAATCAACTTATATTGTTAATTGCTATGCCCTACAGTTCTTTCACCACAATCGGTAAAGTCAAGGAAGCATTTAATCTAACCACTGTAGAAGCAGTTCGTTTTTTGCCTAACATTGACCCAATTCCCCCTTCTCAAACATTGATTGCTTTTTTGGAAGAAAGCTTACCGTTAGCCTCATCAGCAAGCGAAAAAGCTCGTTCTGAAGGAATTATTTATCCTGTCTTGTTAGAAGCGAGACGAATTTTACAGCGACGAGTCAGTTTATTTTCAGGAGAAGACTTCACAGTAGATGAATCAATGGGATTGAACGGAATGTGCGATTTCCTCTTTAGCCGTTCCGAAGAAATTCTAGAAATTGAAGCACCGGCAGTCATTATTGTGGAGGCCAAAAAATCCGATCTCAGAACAGGATTCGGACAATGTATTGCTGAAATGGTGGGAGCACAAAAATTTAATGAGGCTAAGAAAAAGCCGATTCCTATCATTTATGGTTCAGTCACCAATGGCACTCAGTGGCGATTTCTGAAACTAGAAGGGCAAGTAGTAACAATTGATTTAATTGATTATCCACTGCCTCCTGTCGATCAAATTTTGGGCTTTTTGGTATGGATGGCACGGGAAATTTAGCTGATTTGATTTGGACTTACGCAACTGTCACATCAGGTAGGGTGTATAATATAGGTAGCTGCGAATTCAAGTTAATCTATACGGGTAAAAATTTATTTTACAACTTATTTTACAACAAGGTTAAAACAGCAATTAAAACAGATAAGTGGATCATTGCTGAGGCGACATAAAGCTCCCTGTAAACTGGAATGAATTTTTTTTGGAGACACTTTAGGAACTGCTTCACCATCTACAAACTCATAATATACGTCTCCGTCGGGCAACGCTAGAAATTCTTCTAAAGTGAGTTTGGTTCCGATTCCTACCATGACTCGTAGCCCTCTCGCTAATTAATTCAAATATCAATTATACAAAATTTCCCAACATTCCTCAAAAAAGACCCGGCGGTTGAAACCGCGGCTACAGAAACAAAACCCGCCTCCGCGGGTTGAAGAATAGGCGGTTAAAATTACGTTATTTCCCAACATTCCTCAAAAAAGACCCGGCGGTTGAAACCGCGGCTATACAAACAAAACCCGCCTCCGCGGGTTGAAGAATAGGCGGTTAAAATTACGTTTTATATTATTCTCTTGAGTCCGCGGAGGCGGACATTGTTTGTGTAGATGCGGTTTCAACCGCCGTCCGATCTTTGTTTGTGTAGACGCGGTTTCAACCGTACGTCTTACTTCACCCAAGCCCGATGAGCCATCAAAGCTGAAAACGGCTGCACTCCCCGCAACTGATTCGACAGCGGCAAATGACCCCTCGGCGCGCTCAAATCCCAAATAAACTCTTGCGGATACCGCGTCCAATTATTTCCCTTCTTCCAGCCAATTAACGGCCACAACTTATCCCAATTCTTCCCCGAACTCAGCCAAATTTCCCGCTGTACCGAAAAGCCAAATTTGTTTTCGGAATGAACTTTCCACAGGGTATTAATTGTTTGCAAATCTGCCACGGGCAAACTTTCAACTTCCGTAAAATACAACCACTTTCTCGCGGAAGCTGTCTCGCCCGCCAATCCACAAAGTTTGTTTAAAGTCAATAGATCGGCTTCTTGAAATTCCTGTAGGGCCAATAATTGTTGCAGCGGAGTGTAGTCAATGTTAGAGTCCGATCGCAATTGCACTACTCCAGTCGGAAAATTCGCCTGCAAAAACTCCCTCGCTCTGGCAGAATCCGCACAATAAAGAATTTGGTAAGCCTTACCCATTACCGCCGTCGGTTCCTCCGACTTGCGCTCTAATAAAAATTCCATCAACACGTCCCAGCCTGCATCTGCTATGTGTTGTTGCAGCAGTTGCAGTTGAGTTTTCTCTGAACCCGACCTCAACTGTGAGCGGAGTTCGGCTGTATCGGCGGCCGAGTCTAATGGAGAAGTAGAAATCGAGTCAGTCATGGGAAACTATCAGCTATCAGCTATCAGCTATCAGCAATTAGCTGAAGCCCTGGTTTTCCTCCATTGTACAATGCTACTGACTCCGATTTACTTCTCTGTACTCCGATGGTTGTGCGCTGCACGACGAGCTAACCTCGCCGCGATCGCACATTCCTCGTCAATGGGAGCGATAGCAAATAGCTTTACCCTCAGATTTTTGCGATCGCTCCCATGTAAAAGAGTTTTTCTTGAACCTAGTCGTCCACGATGGAAACCCATGCAGAGAACGAAGGCGGAAAAAAGTTGATGTCATATTCCGAGTCTTCCCACTCTTTCACCCACAGCGGTACAACGCCCGGGCGAGGAGTTTCCGCAAAGATCCGTTCCTTGGATTCGATCGAGTGAAATAGCTGTTTCAAAGTATCTCCCCGATCCAAAGCTTCGCTGAGGATGTCGTCCAACTCAGGATCGACCCGTTTGACGCGGTTTTTGTCCTCTTCAAGCCACAGAAGTTTCAAAGACTTCAGATCCCTCGGACTGAGAATGCTCTTGTAGTACACGCGCTTGAGCGTCGCTACGGGCTCCAACGAGCGTTCGATCCGGCGAATTTGCTGAACTCGCAGGTAGTGCCATTCCGCTAAACGCTTCCGTTCCGAAGGCGCGAGAGTTTCCTTCCCCGCTGAGTGTTTGTAGTCATAGTTAATCAAACTGCAAGCCATATTAGCCAGCAGGTGAATTAACTGTTTTTCTTTGGGTGTCGCCTGACGCCGTTCCTGGGTTCTTGTCAATACGCGCTGTCTGCGGGTAGTTTCGAGAGTATTTTCCATTGGGTTTTTACGAGATGAAATACGATTGTGCCAGATCCGAATCCCGAACATCAGAAGGTAAGGAAGTTCCTAGGCGGGGAAACTCCACCGACAGACTCGCCTTACCTGTTTATTTTCCCATTCACTTTGTTGAGACTTCAACTCCCCGGATTAGGTGGACTGATATTCGGCCCGAGTTTTCACCCCCTTGAGCCAAGGTGGTGGCGACAACAAATACACCACAAACACGATCGCAATCACAACCGCAGCGCCGGCGAACCACTCAGAGGGCTAATTATTTCCGGCCTTTGCCTGTCTTTACCTCTTCTTGCTCTCCATCTTCATTCGTTCCAGTGTAGTTAATGTCGGGACGACTCTCAAGAGCAGTCAAACTGCTGGTTGATGAAGATTGTGGGACGATCGCAAAAGCGCTGGCCCTGCTTGTATGGAATAAGCCGATGCCACCGGAGGCAATTACTGCTAATACTAAGATGCTGTTTTTCATGTTCGATGACCCTGATTTAACGTAGATAGACACCTTTTGGCTAACCCGATCTGTCAGAAGTGGGTTGATGCAATAGCCCACTTGTCTTCTGATAAATCTGCCTGCCATAATCAATACAGACAGGCACACCCGAAGAGCGATCGGAAACGCCGGAAGTGACGTGTTACTTATGTCCACGATCATCCACCAACCAGATTTTTTTGGGTAGTGGGGCTAAGGCCATCAGGGCGTCGATCCATCAGGGAGTTATGCCATCAGGGTGCTCATCTATCGGGTAGTTAATTCATCAGGGCGCATCTTCTACTACAATTAGCCACAAACTTAACTTTAATCGTTGAGCCAGTGGCTAGCAGCGCACTGACAGCGCTTTTAAGAATTAAACTTTTTGTGGATTTATCCCCAAAAGTTTGTTCTTAAAAATTCCCCCACGCGAAAGCCGGGGAAGTGTCAGCGGCATGGAATTCCATGCAATCTAAGTCAACTAAAAAAAACGCAGATTAACGATATCTCCCACTCAAGCAGTCCTCAGCCAAACGCTGGGGTTTTTTATTGGTAGCAGCCATTCCAGTGCTTTGACAGGACGGCATTCGGTAGCCAGCCCCCAAGGCAGAACCTTAGGCAGTACCTTAGGCAGTACCTTAAAGGCGCTGCGGTTATGAGTTTCCCTGGCAACATCATACCATCGGGTGAAATTCAAAGTATGATTGTAAAAAAATGTGAACCCAATGGCGTTTGGGCATTTTCAATCCGGTTGAGTAAAAATTTAGATGAGGATGCGAACGAGTACAAACAAAAAAGTGCCGGAGTACGATCGCCCTCCTGGCTGGATTTACGGTTGGTTGCAAAGATACGGTAAAGATTGACAATGACAACGCTGAGTTAGTAGACAATAGAGAAAGAGTCACAAAAATTTCAACCACAGTAACACCAGTTCAAAAAAAGAACGCAACTGTAGGTAAACTCCAAACCCTTATTGAATCAGTCATTGACCAATCTCAAATCTAAAATAGTATGAGCTGGCAATAATTGCAATTTGTAACTTTTCCATCGCACAGCATAGGGGCGCAGCATCTTGATGAATTCGCAGATGACAGCAGAAGTCCACTCAACCAACCAATATCAAGTCGGAGGATATTTGCCTGCCGGTGCGCCCACCTATGTCAGGCGATCGGCAGACAGCGAACTCTACCAAGGACTCAAAGCCGGACAATTCTGCTACGTATTGAGTTCGCCACAAATGGGAAAGTCCAGCCTGCTAGTGCAAACGGCCAAAAGGTTGCAAGCAGAAGGTACAGCTTTTGCCGCCGTCAACTTGAGAAGCATTAGCACCCCAGAAATTTCCCTGGAAAAGTGGTATGGTGCGATCGTCCACCGCATCGCCAGCAGCTTGCGCCTCACAAACAGGTTTGATGCCCTCAAGTGGTGGAACGATCGCGAAGTGCTATCCCCGGTGCAGCGATTGGAGATATTTATCGAAAAAGTTTTGCTCAAGTCACTGCGGCAAAATTTAGTCATTTTGATAGATGACATTGACACCACCAACATCCTCAATTTCAGTACCAGCGATTTTTTTGCCTCAATTCGAGGTTGTTATTCTAAGCGGGCAGAGCAACCAGAATACGATCGCCTGAATTTTGCGGTTTTCGGAGTAGCAGCCCCGTCACAATTGATCCGAGATCCAAGCTGCAACCCTTTTAATATTGGACGACCAATTAATTTAAGTCGATTGCAACTAGACGAAAGTGTGTCACTAACAAAAGGATTGGCACTCAAAGCTTTTCGTCCCCAAAAAGTGCTCCAAGAAATATTTACTTGGACGGACGGTCAACCTTTTCTGACTCAAAGACTGTGCCAATTGGTGCTTGAATACGGGTCTTTTATTGGCAGAAATTGCGAAGCCCAGCAGGTGGAACAACTGCTCAAACACAGAATTATTAAAAATTGGGAAGACTGGGACGAACCCCCACATTTGACAGCAATTCGCGATCGCATTTTCTACAGCCGCTGCGATCTCACCAGGCTGTTAACGCTGTACCAGAAAATTTTGCAACCGCCCGACCCCAAAAAACCGGAAGAAGCGCCGGGAGTTGCTGTCGATTATTCTCCCGAACAAATAGAATTGCAACTGTCAGGATTGGTGGTCAAATCTCATGGTAAATTAATAGCTGCTAACCTAGTTTATCAATCTGTTTTCAATCAGTTTTGGGTGGAAAAAGAACTGGGAAATCTGGCTCCCTACCGCGAGGCCTTGGCAGCATGGCTGGCTTCGGATCGCGAAGATAAGTCGCAGTTATTGACGGGGGAAACTTTGCAGTCAGCCTTGGATTGGGCGGCAAACAAACAATTAAGCCAAGAACACTATTGGTTCTTGAATCCCGGAACTTTTCAGAAAAAACCGACAGTCGCTGTCGCACAAGTTGTACAAAGCAGCCCAGACATCGGTGCAGAGAGAATTCTCACCCCGCCCTCAGATACTTTTCTATCGGGCAGCAACGAACAGGTATTGTACGATCACATCGTCTCCTGCGTCGAACAAGAATCCCCCGCACAGATAATCGAGCGGTTCCGCAAACTATTTATCGACGGTATGGGCTACCCCGATCGCGAAATAGAAGCAACTTTGTACAATATAATCTCCGTCAAGCGATCGGATCGGGAGTTTAAATATATCATCCACCGCTGCTGTTACATCCCGATCAACCGCTGGCAATTGCACTCACAGCACAAATTGAGTATTGCAAATTTAGTAGCTTTATTTAAACAGACTTCTCCCCGATTCGGGATGGAATTTTACATAGTCAAGCGCTTGCAAGAACAAATAGAATTCTTTACTAAAAGTGCAGAATTCCAGACCCTAGAGCGCTTAGTAAAAGCAGTAGAACAAGAGCCACAACCGCAGAAACAAGATAGTCATGCTCCTTTGGGCGAATTGATTTGTCGCTATCCTTATTTGTACGGGCATTCTTTGCTGAGCAAGGAGAGCGTGGAGGAAGACCAGCAAACCATCAAAAAGCTGGAAAATCAAAGACAGCGACTATTTGAAAAAAACTTGTCTCAATATTTAAATTATTTGGTTGAGCCGAGAAATACAGAAATAGGAATTGTGCAGCCGGCGCCAAATCCCACACTTTTGAACGATGCGGAATTGCACTTAGCTGTTAGGGAATTTGCCGGGAAAGTAACAGACGATCGCAGCCACAAAGAATCGGCTCAATTTTTTTTGAGAGATGCCAGGAAAACTCCATCCTACAGCTCATTTAAAGTGGATTTATATGAATATTTGATATCATCGGTAGAACCAGAATATGGCGGTCGTCAATTTAATGATAAGTTGTACAAGTACATCAAAAATACATTTCCGGAAAACGACTCGGCGAAATTAAATAATATATTGTTAGCTCAGACTTGCAACCAGTTATTCAACTTTTTAGTAGTGGAAAATTCCCAACATCCCAACCACTACATTTTTTATGACTTAGTATACAACCTCGGGCCCAGCAGGACAATGGGTTTGCTGCTGAAAATATTACTGCTTTCTGGCAAAGTTAAGCCTGAGTTGGAAAAGCGATTTTCTATTTTGTTCAATCACTATGAAGGTAAAGCTTCTGATGAAATTATGTGGTTTATAAAATCATTGGAAAATTTAAATGTGGCCTTAGTGGTAAATTTTGGGAAGACGGATTTGTCTTTGGTTAAACAGCATCTTATTTTGAATTGAAAGATCAGCATAGCGGTTTACTTCAAGTTCTATCGGGCAAATATCAGTGATATAATAAATTATGTTGAGTATACAGCAAAATTATGCCAACCCAAACGCTCACAGATTATTTCAACTTTCTCACTCCCAGCGATATTCGACTGAAAGGGACAAGAATTGGCATTGAAACAATTCTTTATGATTACATCGATTGCGGTCGCGCACCTGATGAAATTGCCCAAACTTATCCTTCCCTCACCCTCGAACAAGTTTATGCGACAATTCTGTATTATCTCCAAAATCAAGAACCTGTGAGTGATTACCTCAAAAATTGGATAGAACACGGTCACAAAATGAGAGAAGAACAGCGCCTTAATCCCCCGCCTGTTTCTGAAAAGCTCCGCCAACTGAGGGCAGAAAGAAAAGCCAAAATTAGCCCATGAACCTGCAATACCTAATTGATGAAAATGTCAATCCAATTTATCCCAATCAAATTAGGCAACGAGAACCAGATATTGCTGTCAAAGTAGTGGGAGAACCGGAAACACCGCCGAAAGGAACTCTCGACCCAGAAATTCTCTACTGGTGTGAAGATAATAACTGTGTTTTGGTGACAAATAACCGAACTTCTATGCCAGTGCACTTAGCCGAACATATGGCGGTAAATCGTCACATTCCAGGGATTTTTATCATCAATCCTAATTTAAGCATTGGCGAAAACCTAGAAGAATTGATTTTAGCGGCTCTGGCATCCCAAGAAAATGAATATCAAGATAGAATTGTTTTTCTACCTTTCCCTTAGCAGTTATTAATGTATTCGGGAGGAAACGATTTTTTTTGCATTAGTCCGATCGCAATTTTAAAAGGCGCGCTACCCTATCGGTGTACCATTAACTATATGATCAGCTATCTCAAAGGCACAGTCGCCAATATCGCCAAAGGCAGCAACCGCGTTATTCTGACTCTCGAAGTTAGTGGAATTGGCTATGACATCCAAATTTTGCCGCGCGTGACTGGCCAATTACCAGCATCCGGCGAAGTCGCCCAAATCTTTACCCACCAGCAAGTTAAGGAAGACCAAATCGTATTGTACGGTTTTGGCAGCACGGCCGAACGCGATTTGTTTCGGCAGTTGACGAGTGTTAGCGGTGTGGGTGCTCAACTGGCGATCGCCCTTCTTGATACTTTAGGAATGCAAGATTTAGTTCAGGCGATCGTCGGCGGTAACACTCGCATCCTCGCCAAAACCCCCGGCGTGGGCACAAAAACCGCCGAACGCCTCGCCCTGGAACTCAAAAGCAAACTCTCGGAATGGAGACAGGAAGCAGGTTTGACAACTTCCGTGGCCGCCGGAGTCCCCGCAGCGATTCAAGAAGAAGTGGAGATGATTTTGCTGGCGATGGGATATACTGCGACGGAAGTCTTGCAAGCGCTGCAAACCCTCAGTCAAGACAGCAACTTGGCAAACAAAGCTAATGCGGATGATTGGATTCGTGAGGCGATCGCCTATTTGAGCCGATAATCGGCCACCCAATAGACTTCTTGCAAAATTTATGGCTAACACGGGCAAGATGCCCATCCCACAATTTTTTTCCTGTGGGATGGGCTGGAATAAACACCATGGAGGGGCGTCCCGCCCATCCGACATTTTTTTTCCTGTGGGATGGGCGTCTCGCCCGTCCTAAGTAGGGCTTGCAATTGAAGTCTTTCAGCTCAAAAAACCAACCCATCCGTGTCGAAAATTTGCTCCTTCACCGTTCCGCTGTGATACTATATGGGATTGTGACAAACGTACAAAAAAAACTAAACTCAATTCATGGCTCTTACACAACAGCGCAAACAAGAAATCATGGGCGACTTTCAAACCCATGAAACCGACACAGGCTCAGCAGATGTCCAAATCGCCATGCTGAGCGATCGCATCAGCAAACTCAGCGCCCACCTGAAAATCAACCAAAAAGACTTCGCCTCCCGGCGCGGTTTGATGATGATGATCAGCCGCCGCAAGCGCCTCCTGGCCTACCTGCAAAAGGAAAATGTCGATCGTTACAAAGCATTAATTGCCCGTTTAGGCATTCGCGGCTAAACAGCACAGCGAAAATTTGCGACAATATTCAAGAATCTTGGACAAACGCCAGCAGGATTTACGCACTGATAACAAATCCGTTTCAAACCGTTGATTAACCATCAGAGTTGCGTAAACCCTCGCCAAGATTTCTTTGATAATTGTTCGAGATTTCAGGTTAAACAAAAAATATGTCCTCCGAACCACCCACCCAGCGCTTACCCTTTGAACCGGCCTCAAATCGGAAAAAAACCGCTAAAAAGCCCCCAGAAGCCGAAGCAAATCCAGTGACAGCGGAAGCAAAACCCGAAAAGCAGCCCAAAGCCACCAAAAAAACTGGCCCCCAGGCGCAATCCATCCCAGAAGCAGTCAGCAAACGCATGATTTCCCGCATTGCGGTATTCTGCGGCGCCCCCACACTCCTGGGAATTTCCACATTTTTTGTGAGTTATTTGATAGTCAGCAAAGGCTGGTTTGACTTGCCCAACACAGCAGTATTATTGGTAAGCATGGGCTGTTTTGGTCTAGGCGTACTGGGATTAAGCTACGGAGTCCTCTCGGCTTCCTGGGATGAAGAAAATTCAGGAAGCACTCTCGGGTGGGAAGAATTTAATACTAATTTTGGACGGATGCGAGAAGCGTGGCGCGATGCGAAATCTAAAAGTTAGTCAGTAGTTATAGAAAACATTCGGTAAGCGGAAAACTCAGAGGCTTCAGCCCTGAGATGCAAGCGACACGGGCGGTTTTAACCGCCGTGAATCTTTCTTGATTCTTAATATTTAAAATTAGAGTTCTCAAAAAGGTGAGGTATGACTGACAGGTTATATAACCACTGAAACCAAGAGGGCTGAAGCCCAACAACGTACCTCATCTTTCTGAGAACCGCTATAAGATATAAACAAGGAGGTGAGCAAGATTGTTGACAAATTACGCTTATAAGTTGCGTCCCAATCAAACGCAAGCATTAAAAATGTCGAACTGGGTAGATATGCTGCGAAGCCTGTATAATTGGTGCTTGAATGACAGAATCTGTCAGTACAATCAGCAGTTTATCCAAGGCGATTACTGTGACATTAGAACGAAAGGCGAAGCTTCACCATTGACCTGCTTCGTAAGTAAAAGTGGCGCAACTGGAAATCCCTGGAAAAACTCTAAGATTGACAAAGAAGGTAAAGCTAGAAATCCTCGCCGAAGTGCTGGTGATATTCAAATAACAGCATTACCTGAGTTAAAAATAGCTAGACCTTGGTATTCCCAACTAGATTCAACCGTTTTACAACAAAATGTCAAACGCTTAGATATTGCCTACAAAAACTTCTTTGAAGGTAGAGGATTTCCGAAATTCAAAAATCGGAGTAACTTTACTTCTTTTACCTTCGCAATGGGAGTGAAAATCAAGGGCAATAAAATTTACCTACCAAAACTGGGCTGAATGAGGTTTTACAACTCTCGCTCAATCCCAAGTGGTTTTACTATCAAGGCTTGCACAGTTAGAAAACGCCAGAATGGCTGGTATGTTTCTATTAGAATAGAGGATAAATCTGTACCTGAATACAGCCCCAAAGCTCTCGGCAACAATCCCAAAGTAATCGGTTGCGACTTGGGACTCACTAAACTGGTTCACCTTTCTGATGGCTACCAAATTGAGAACCCTAGATTTTCAACCAACAAAAAAGCTAAACGCACTCTGAAAATTAGACAGAGACGAGTTAACCGCAAAACAAAAGGCAGTAAAAACCGCAAAAAAGCAGTCATCAGAGTTAGCAGATTCCATCAAAAGATTGGTGATAAACGCCAAGCGCACCAATGGAAAACTGCGAATTTAATAGTATTTCGTAATATTGATGTAATCGCCTTAGAAGATTTGAACATCTCTGGGATGATGCGTCGATGTAAGGTAAAAACTGATGAGGAAACCGGGAGGTTTCTCAAGAATGGGCAATCCAGAAAAAAAGGATTGAATCGCGCTATCTCTGATGCAGGCTGGGGCGACTTAGGATTAAAGATTGAGTATCTAGCTGCAAAGCAAGGAAAAATCGTAATCAAAGTTAATCCTAAGCACTCTAGCCAAGAATGCAGAAGTTGTGGACACATCGACAAATCAAATAGAGATGGCGAAAAGTTCATCTGTGTTGAATGTGGCTATCACGAACACGCCGACATTGGCGCTGCCAAAACTATCAGAGATCGAGCATCGAAAATGGTACGCGGGGACTCCGCGAAACCTGGTGTTGAACACCTAAACGCCCAAAAGATATCAGCACGCACTTGCGTGCAAACGTGCTGAGTTTGGGAACCCTAGCAGTAGGGATATTAAGAATGAAATTTCTTAAGAATCTCAGTCGCTTCAGCGCTGAGAGTGTCAATAGTCATGAATCAATAGCTTTCTTCGTCGGAAGAGGACACGGCAATGCCGTGTCCTGATATTACTTAGACACTACTAATAGTAGTCAGGTGCCCACTTCACACCCTACCAATAGAGTTTATACGTAATTTCTAGTTAAATTGACACCAATTCTACGTAAAATTCCCTACAAAATACTATTTAAGTTTTGTGAACAATTGGTTTTTTGCATAAAACTACTTAGTTGAGCTTGATATAAATAAAGTAGTCCTCAATAATTTTTGCAGTTGATATCCCCGACAATTTTTGCGAAGTCGGGGAAGCGCTTAATGGGATTGGAAGGAGCCGGGGCAGCTAGTTATTTTTCGGCATTTGGCGAATGTTTGTCGGTTCCCGAATTTGTATTTGTTTTCCGTTCCCGCCGTCCGCCAGGGAATCCGGTTAACGCCATGCTTAGCTTCGGATATCAAATCCTGTGGAATCATTTACTTTGTTTGATTGAGATCCAAGGACTCGATCCTTATCAAGCTTGTTTGCATCAAACTTCCGAACGTCATGCTGCTTTAGCTTCTGATTTGATAGAAGAGTTTCGTGCTCCGATTATCGATTCTTTGGTGCTGTGGCTGATTAATTCAAAAGTCATGGATGCCACCCTCGACTTTGTTTACCGCAATAGCGGCTGTTTCTTGAACGATTCCGGCAGAGCAAAATTTCTCCATGCTTTTTTACGGCGTATGGAAGAAGAAATTCAGACTGATTCGGGCGAAAAACAGCCGCGCTGGGATTTGTTTGTGCAGCAAGTTAAGGCTTACAAGCAGTTTGTTTACAATCCACAAATGCTGTACAAGCCTTATCGAATTTATTAGATTTCAAGACTAACAACGTATTTCTGTCATTGCGAGGAACGAAGCAATCGCCAGGTTTTGCGATTGCTGAGTGACCCTCGCAATGACATGATGGCGTTTATTTATTGCGTAATTCCTGACTTTTGGTCAAGCGGAAATTAATCATGCACTTGTACGTTGTTGTCTATGATATTCCTTGTGACAAGCGTCGCAAGAAAGTTTTTAACTTGCTTTCCGGTTACGGTACTTGGGTGCAATATTCGGTTTTTGAGTGTGCCCTATCTCAGCGTCAATTTGAGGAGTTGCGCGCTCGCCTGCGGGGACGGGTTAATTTGGATGAAGATAATATCCGTTTTTATGTTTTGTCAACGCGGGCGATCGGGCAGGTGGAAACTTGGGGTTCTGGCCCACCGGTGACTCAGCCCCCGACTTCGGTCATTGTTTAAAGTATTTTTTTTAACACTTGACAGCCAGAGAAATCTACGTTACTATGGCTCTGTTGCTAGATTATGATTGTAATCCACACAAGCCCATACAAACTTGCCGTGTTAATTACTACCCAAATCTACAGCACCAGTACCTAGAAAATTGAATAGATTAAAGTAGTGTTTTAGCGCTTCAATCATTTAGCTATCCGACCGCCTCGCTAAATGGCTGAAACACCGATTATCTCGTATAGGCGGCCGTTCACTTGTCCCGTAAGGGTTTCAGCGATTTTTGAGAGCTGATTTTCGGCTCTAAGTGAGCTGAGCATCAGAGGTGGTCGGAAACGGCTTCTAGAGCCTTTACTGGGCACGGCTTTCAAAACGAGGGGTCGCAATTCACTTTTCCCCGCAAGGGGATTGAAACCTCTTGAACTCTCACTAGAATTACTTGCGGAACGTCTAAAGAGAAGTCGCAATTCACTTTTCCCCGCAAGGGGATTGAAACTTATCCATTCCGTTTTATTGTTTGGATTGTAGATACTTTCGATGTCGCAATTCACTTTTCCCCGCAAGGGGATTGAAACTCGTAGTTATTTTCCGAACCACTTCTTTTTTTGTTTCGTCGCAATTCACTTTTCCCCGCAAGGGGATTGAAACAAGAACGCATCAGAGAGTTGATCTTGAATTGACTTATCTAAGTCGCAATTCACTTTTCCCCGCAAGGGGATTGAAACTTCCTTCCTTCAAACCTTTTCTTAACTTTTAGTTTATCGTCGCAATTCACTTTTCCCCGCAAGGGGATTGAAACTGTAGAAAAAACAAATTAGAGCTGACAAGTAGGGTTTCGTAGTCGCAATTCACTTTTCCCCGCAAGGGGATTGAAACTGTAAGGAATATTAGTAAATTAAAAAATTCTATAGTGTCGCAATTCACTTTTCCCCGCAAGGGGATTGAAACCTTAGATTTTGGTGATCTTTAATCACGCTAAGAATTATTTGTCGCAATTCACTTTTCCCCGCAAGGGGATTGAAACGGCTAGTTTCTCCTTGAATGGAACGTAAGGTAGTTATGTCGCAATTCACTTTTCCCCGCAAGGGGATTGAAACTGTTCGGATGCGACACGGAAGTGATTGGGCTGGACATCGAGGTCGCAATTCACTTTTCCCCGCAAGGGGATTGAAACTGCATTCCTTCTAGCTTTTGACCTCTTATCTTATATCCTATCGAGTCGCAATTCACTTTTCCCCGCAAGGGGATTGAAACCTGCTTTTAATGGGTTTCGAGCTTTCCAATCTTCTAGTCGCAATTCACTTTTCCCCGCAAGGGGATTGAAACAGAAAGTTCTTTGAACAGGTCTGTGATGGAATCTTGTCGCAATTCACTTTTCCCCGCAAGGGGATTGAAACATCATCAAGAAAAGCTTACCTTCAGTTGCTTTACGCGGTCGCAATTCACTTTTCCCCGCAAGGGGATTGAAACTTAATTCGTTATTTCTCTCTGCTAATTGACTCTGGTATTTATGTCGCAATTCACTTTTCCCCGCAAGGGGATTGAAACTTCGGATATAACGAGTATCTTTAGGAGGATGCCAAGTCGCAATTCACTTTTCCCCGCAAGGGGATTGAAACTTGAAACAAGAAGTTTCTTGCTCCCAACTACCAGAAGAAAACCTATTCAAGTCGCAATTCACTTTTCCCCGCTGAATCTCTCGCGCTGAGTCCGAGAAACCGGGTTTCTATGGCAATTGACGCATCTTCACGAGATTTTACGCAGAAACCCGGTTTCTGAGTCCCTGCGCTGAGTCCGAGAAACCGGGTTTCTATGGCAATTGACGTATTTTCACGAGATTTTACGCAGAAACCCGGTTTCTGAGTCTCTCGCGCTGAGTCCGAGAAACCGGGTTTCTATGGCAATTGACGCATCTTCACGAGATTTTACGCAGAAACCCGGTTTCTGAGTCTCTCGCGCTGAGTCCAAAAAAGTCCTTACGACAAACCAGTCGATCGCCCTTATATCTATATTTTCGGATTCCATCCGTGTCATAATGCGTGTCTTAGCGCAACACAACAGAAAAATATGATTATTGTAATGAAAGCCGGCACTCCAGCAGCCGAGATCGATCGCCTAGACGAAGAACTCCGCACTAGCTGGGGTTTGACACCAGAAAAAATCGTCGGGCGTTACAAAACCGTCATGGGTTTGGTGGGCGACACCGTTGAGCTCGAACCGATGCAACTGCGCGAAATGAGCACTTGGATTGAAGAAGTGCTGCGCGTCGAAAAACCCTACAAACGCGCTTCTCTGGAATACCGCCAAGGTGAACCCAGCGCCGTAGAAGTTGCTACTCCTTTGGGAACTGTGACGATTGGCTTAAATCACCCGATCGCAGTCGTAGCAGGCCCTTGCTCGGTCGAAAACGAAGAAATGATTGTCGAGACCGCAATGCGCGTCAAAGCTGCTGGCGCTCAATTTTTGCGCGGTGGAGCCTACAAACCGAGAACTTCCCCCTACGCTTTCCAAGGCCACGGCGAGAGTGCTTTGGGATTGCTAGCTGCGGCGCGGGAAGCTAGCGGTTTGGGAATTATTACCGAAGTTATGGATGCGGCCGACTTAAGTGTGATCGTGGAAGTAGCCGACGTAGTTCAAGTCGGAGCCCGAAATATGCAGAATTTCTCGCTGTTGAAGAAAGTCGGAGCTCAAGACAAACCAATTTTGCTGAAGCGCGGCATTTCCGCCACCATTGAAGAATGGTTGATGGCTGCCGAGTATATCATGGCTGCTGGCAATCCCAACGTGATTTTGTGCGAGCGCGGCATTCGCGGGTATGACAGGCAGTATACGCGCAATACGCTGGATTTGTCGGCGGTTCCAGTGCTGCGGACTCTGACTCACTTACCGGTGATGGTTGACCCCAGTCACGGCACCGGTTGGGCGCAGTTTGTACCTTCGATGGCCTTTGCGTCGATCGCCTCGGGTACAGATTCGCTGATGATAGAAGTGCACCCGAATCCCAAAAAAGCCTTGTCTGACGGGCCGCAATCGTTAACACCGGATCAGTTCGACAAGTTGATGGAAGAATTGGCGGTGATTGGTAAAGTCATGAAACGTTGGCCGCAACCTGTGCCAGTTTTGGCGTAGAAAGATCAATCAGTAGGTCATCAAAAACCGTAGTATCTACAAGGTACTATGGTTTTTTGCATTTACGCTCTACTCAGTGAGTTATATCGTGTGGGATCAATTACCCGCAGTAAGATTAGTTCGTAGTGCGGACTTCAGTCCGCTTTCATGGAGCGGACTTCAGTCCGCAGTTTGCTGTTTTTGTTTGTGATTTTACTGCTAAAATTAATGTTGATGTTGTCTGTTTGTAATCTTCTACTATAGCCTTTCTCAAATAAGTCAGGTATGCTCTATACCCCCTATGTCCTATGCCCTATGCCCATGCCTGACGATCACCGCACTGTTACTGAGAAAGGCAATATCACGCCAGGTAAATTTAATATGTTTCTCATCAACTTTTTCATGTTTTATTCCTGCAAAACTTGGTCGTGAACTCTTTATTAAAAATTTAGCACAATAAATACGGAAGAACCCTGTTTTTTAACAGCACGAGCGATTAAAGGTGCTTTCTTTTCTAATCCTTCTAAATTAAGTTCATTTTCTCGATACATCCGATACCACTCCTGACGTTGTTCAATCACCCATTCACTATTCTGAAGCTGTAACTTTTTGAGAGTAAATTCTGCTCGATCGCGATCGCCAGCAGGAACCGCATCAGTCAAAACCAACTGACAAGAAGGTAGGATAATCTCAAACCAATTATCTTCTACTTCAAACGGATCGAGAATTTGTCGATCGTAAGTTCCTTTGCAGCTATTTACCCGTTGCAAAGCATAGCGATAGTTTTTCCATTCATAAATCAAATGGCGGTTTTCTGGTTTACTTTTACTCAAATAATGATCCACAGTACCCATCCGACTCGGTATGTGCATCACCGAATAACCACAAAGATTGTGGAACTCTTTAGCTAATTGAGGTTTGAAGCTAGACCAAAAATCTTTTGGTTCTTTACCGGGATTTTTATCTAACCAATGATTCCCTGCTTTTCGCACCTGTTCCTCAAAATTCGTTGGTTCCGGTGGCGGAGTAAATCGCATCATCTTTACTCTACCTCGGTGCTGACAATCCATCGAGGCCAGAAGCGATCGTGTTCTGGTAAAACTCGCAGGAGTTCCTGATGAATTTGCTCTTTAGTTCTCAGGTATTCAGGAAAAGTTTCCATGCTGTCTCCTCGCATGAAGGTATATGCTGCATCAATCGCTATTTCTGCTTCGCGAGAACGCGCTTGTTTTAATCCAAAAATATCGGAAGTTAGCCACCCCACAGCATCCCCATGTTTTGTCCAAGGAACTTGATTAAGAGTTACATCTTTACCATGTAACTCAAACAAAAATAACTTATCTTGTTCCTCATCAAATTCAGGCTCGATTGAGGCAAGTACAAGAGGAGAATGAGTGGTCGCTATTAACTGAACTTGCATTTCATTTTTAAGACTTTTAACTACTTCTAATATCGCAGGAAGAATCGATCGTTGCCAAGCTGGATGTAAGTGAGCTTCAACCTCGTCTATTAAAAAGACTATTTGATCGATAGGTTCTTTCTGTCGTAACTTAGCTGCTTCGATATGTTCATGCCACGTCCACATTAGTATGTAAGCAAGTCCTAAAATTCGTTTTATTCCTGCTGATGCATAGATAATAGGCACATTTCCATAAGGAAAATTTAGCGTAGGAATATCACGGGTATCTTCTATAGAAACCCGTGTGGGCTTCCCAGGTTCCATCAATTCATCTTCATGAGAAGAAAGTTTTCTAATCATAGAAGAGAATATTTCAAATGTAGACTCTTCTCGCTGTCGTTGCCAATTGACCCAATCGTGAATTAAACCATTACATAGAACTTTATTATCGGTTCTTAAGCCATTCCAAAGATGATCGGAAGTAAAGTTATAGATACTGGACTGTTGACGAACCGGGTCAAAAACTGAAAATCCACCATCAACACGGACATAAATAATCAAGCTTCTTAACAAGGGAGGTACTCGCAGATTCAGCCATTTCTCATTTGAAAAACTAAAAAGGCTACGATATTCCTCAGAATCTCTCTCATGGCTCAACACAGAAGTAATTTCTGGTGTTTTCCCTTCTACCTGTTGAGGCCAAGCAGGTCGATCAACCCAGTTTCCGGTTAGTCCCCACCAAGCAATATCTAGCAAAAAAGTTTTACCAAGACCATTGTCTCCAGTAAACAAATTGATTCTTTCGCCGAATTCAACATCGAATTCTGGAGCTGTTCCCACCCATTTTAGGTGAAGTTCTTTCAGCATCTTATGGTGAATAGATCCATCAAATTCTAAGTAGTATTCAGAATCAGATAATTGATACAGACGGATATAGTCTCTACCATAGGCTTGAAGTGTCTGGCTTGTAACAGGTTCAAATTGTTTCAGGACACCACTTTTTTCTAGCTTGCCTTTAATCCAACGTCCTAAAATTTTTAAATCATCTTTGGATCTAAAGTTTTTGTGATTTGCTCCTTGAGTTTGGCAATCAAATGTTAAACCATCATCTGTATGAGCGAGAAAATTACCTTTTGGATAGATAGGATCGCTTATTGTTTTTGAATCCACAATAAGTTCAACTTCGTACCAATCTCTTGGGATAACTTTACCAGATTTATTCGCGCGCCCTTTGCCAAAAAAAGTATTGAGATTTGATTGCTGCTGTTTATCAACTCTTGATAATGATATGTCCACATAGGGTGTTTCTGGAGTTATGGTAGGTATGGACATTAAGTCACCTCACTTGACTAAACATTAATCGTAAATTGTAATTGCTGTTGAGAAGCCTCTGATTCTGCGTGTTCTAATCGTTCTTTAATTGACATTAATTGCAATTTTTTATTTAAATTGTATAAATCGATTTTCTGATAATCCTCTTGAAATAAGGGAATCAGTGATTCCACAACTTCAACTATGCCATCGGGCGGAACTGCATTGCCAATTTGTCTTCTTACTTCAGTAATAGAACCTTCAAAAACAAAATCATCGGGAAAACTTTGCAACCTTGCTCTTTCCCTATTTGTCAATGAACGGGGTTCGGGATAATGATATCCCCAAGTACCGCCACCACCACCAGCAATAATTGTAGCACAGGGTTTATCTGGATGAATTCGCCGATAAACGTGGCTGATCATGCCTTTCACATAGTATGGACTATCTTTGGGAATATCAGTAAAATTCCCTCCCGGTTTGATGCGACTCAAAATTTCAATGGTTCGTGGCTGAATTTTCTGATGTTCTTGATTATATTTGACTTTTTCGACATTTTTGAGTGCTTGGCCGGCAGTTCGATAAGGATAATTGCGATTTTCACCGTATTTTGGCTGAGGATGTACAAAGTTAAATCCTGTATCCATGCGAATGCCAACTAATAATACTCTTTGGCGAAATTGGGGGACTCCGTAATCCGCAAAATTGTATAGTTTTGGTTTGACCAAGTAGCCGGGAGCGATACTTTCAAAGTCGGAAATTATTTGTTTGATTGCTTGATAATTATTGGCGCTTAATAAGCCTTTGACATTTTCTGCTACAAAAGCTTTTGGCTGTTTTTTATTAACAAAATCTAGAAAGTATGTGTATAAATTGCCTCTGGTTCCTTCCAGTCCTGGACGTTTCCAAATCATGGAAAAGTCTTGACAAGGAAATCCTCCTATACATATGTCTGCATCTGGAACTTGGGTAATGTCTATATTTTCTATGCTGTCGTTGACGATGACATTGGCGATATTTCTGCTGAATGTTTTGCAGGCGTATTTGTTGGAGTCGATCGCCCAAACCACCTCAAATCCGGCTTTGTGGAATGGCAAATCCATGCCGCCACAACCTGAAAACAATGATATCAGTTGCGGTTTGGTTTTCCAGGCGATCGGCTTGAGACGTTCGATTAACATATTAGTTCGCAGTAGGACAAGGGCTGGCTGAATGCCGGCACCACAAGATAGTAATTATACCAAAATATAGTCGAATTCGACTATATTTTGATAATTTCATTCTTCATCGTCTAACTCGATCCCAGCTTGACGCAATTTTTCTGCTAGTCTTTGGGCGCGGACACTTTCGCGATCGGCCCGTTGCCGTTCTTGTTCAGTTCGTTCTTCCGACCACAACAATAACTCGCCTGCTGCATTCCACCACCTCAGCCAACAGCCTGTTCTCCCTTCGTGGGTTCCTTCCCAAATACCTAAAAATAGGTCTAATCCGGGTATCCAATAACGCCCGTTTTCATCTGTTTTTTGTAAGTTATAGTGCTCTGATTCCAAAGCATAAACTTCTAAACGAGCTGTTTTCGCTCGAAATATGACGTATCTCGGTACTTTGATTACTTGCTCATAAAAAAACCATTTTCCCACCCGTGAGGTAAATTCTACAGAGTATTCTTCTCCGTAGGTTTCTGAGAGAAATTCCATCACGATTTGAGGAATTGTCCCTTCTGTATGCGGCGTGTAACTGCGGCGAACTTGCGAGACATTTTTGGGATTTACGGGTTTGATGTACATCCAGTCGGGCGCTTTGCAAATAGTTCGCTGTTCGTCGGTGGCTGCTTCTGGGAAACTTATGCCGGCACAAAGGGCAAAGTTGGAAACTATTAAGGCATCCTGGATTAATTCGGGAAATTCTGTTAGTGGCTGGCGTAAAGCTGCGGCTAACAATGGTTGGCTTTCATCTTCCACGGGGTCATCTGGTAGTTGGAAATCTTCTGGTAGTAGCGGCCAGGTGATTGTGAGCTTTGTGGCTGAGTTTTTAGTTGCTACAAACATAGTTTATCAGAGGTTAAATGTTTTAATGGTTAAATTATATCTTTTGGTTTTGGGGATTAATGTTAATATTGTTCGTAGTAAGGACTTTAGTCCTTATCTTCAGAGATTGAGGACTAAAGTCCGATGCTGCGAACCTTAAGAGTTTACTTTTCGATTCGATCGCCCTACGCAGCTTTTATCTTCTGTTTGAGCTCATCTGTCATGGCTAGCAGTTCAGATTGCCCGATCGCACTTTGTTCGCCACTCGCCAACCACTTCAATTGTACAGTCTCGCTTTCAGCTTCCGCATCCCCCAAAACCAAACACGCAACTGCACCACTTCTGTCAGCTCTTTTAAACTGTTTCCCGAAAGCACTGCCGCTCAAATCTATCTCTACACTAAAGCCAGCACTCCGCAATTTTTGAGCCAACAATATTGATTGCTGTTCGGCTTTATCGCCCCGGGATACCAAATAGAAATCCAACTGCGGAACGGGCAGAGGTTGCAATTTTTGCAGCAGGATAATCAACCGCTCAACACCCATAGCCCAACCGACTGCCGCCGTATCCGGGCCGCCCAATTCCTTGACTAAACCGTCGTAGCGGCCGCCTCCACAAACAGTTGCTTGCGCTCCCAAATCGTCGGAGATAATTTCAAAAGCGGTGTATGTATAGTAATCTAAACCGCGCACTAATCTTGGATTTAACTGATAGCTAATTCCTAAACTTGTGAGCATTTGCTGCACTTGCTCAAAGTGATCTCGCGATTCCTCACCCAAATATTCCAAAATGCTCGGCGCACCAGCAACAATTTCTTGAGTGCGCTGATTTTTGCTGTCCAAAATCCGCAGCGGATTGCGAGTCAAGCGATCTTGGGAATCCGCATCTAATTCGTCTTTGTACGGTGTAAAATAATCAATCAACGCTTGCCGATAATTTTGTCTGTCTTGCTTATTTCCGACAGAATTGATATCGAGGCGCAAATTTTTTAAGCCGATCGCTTGCAGGATATCACAGGCGATCGCAATTACCTCGACATCTGCACGCGGATCTGCACTCCCCAATACTTCCACGCCAATTTGAGTGAACTGTCGCTGTCTGCCTGCTTGGGTGCGTTCGTAGCGAAACATCGGCCCAGTATACCACAGACGCTGCACGTCACCAGCCGCGTACAAACTGTTTTCAATAAAAGCTCGCACGACTCCGGCGGTGCCTTCTGGGCGCAAAGTAGTCGATCGATCGCCCTTATCTTTAAAAGTGTACATTTCTTTGCCCACAACATCGGTAGCTTCGCCGATGCCGCGTTCAAATAAAGATGTTTGTTCAAAAATTGGCGTCCGAATTTCTCGATAAGCCGCTTTTTTTAAGATATTTCTAGCGACTTCTTCTATATTTTGCCAATATTGAATTTCAGCGGGCAAAATATCCCGCGTTCCCGGTAAAGTTTTAATTGCACTCATTTTTTTAGTCAGTTGTCAGTTGTCAGTTGTCAGTTGTTGGTTGTTGGTTGTTGGTTGTTATTTGTTATTTGTTACTCGTCATTTTTGAGCTCGTGATTTTTATTTGTGACTTCGTATTTATTGCTGTTTGGCTTGAATGACAAACAACCAATAACAAATAACCAATAACAAATAACTAATAACTATTGACTTAATAATTCCCAAGCTCCGTAGCGATCGCCATAATAAGCCAAAATGCGATCGACCCGCTCGCGGCAGGCCAAATCGAACCCATCAGGATACTGTATCCACAAACCCCCAACTTGGCTGTCGCTGTAATCAAACCGCTGCGACTGCTGCGGAATCAAACCGGTTTCCACCCCTTCAACTTGACGCAAATGGGCTGCCACTTCGCGATACACCGCCAGCGGCAATCCCGGGCATTGAATTTGATAGCGGAGTTGTTTTTCTTGTGCCGTTTGCATCATTTCTTTGCCTGTCCCCAACCATAACCCCTATTTAAGATACTTCTTTATCGATCGGCCCCGGTAGAGGGCAGCAGTTAATATTCTCCATACATACCTTCCCCCACTGCAAAGCCCAGCGCACCAGCGAAACTCGATTGTCAGCGGGCGTCTTGTTCAAGATATTGCTAATGTGGTTGTCAACAGTACGCTTGCTAATCTCTAACTTCTCAGCAATTTTCTCATTGGTCAATCCCGCCGCTACTAACTCTACCACTTGCAATTCTCTGTCCGACAGGGTGACAGGGGTGCCAGAGACGCTCCCGTTCATAAATTTTTCCTATGTGTGCATATTTACCTATATACAATTCTAGAGGATGAGGGATCTAGTATGAAGAGAAAATTAAATTGGCTCTGGCACGGATCACCAACTCGCTTGCAGAATCGCAGCAAGATGTGTAAACCCAGCCTTGCACGTGGGGTAGCGGATGCTAGATTTACCTGCGCGCACTGGAAATCCGCGCCCAAAAAACCGCAGATGTTGGCACGTCAAACTACTGATACGCCCGCGCTGTACTTGTGCGTTGAGCGGGTAACTGCCACTATCAGTAAGTCTGATATTATAGGAGCAGCTATTACAAAATAGCTGGCAATTTTCCCTACTGGGAATCTAGGTAGAGATAATTATTGACCAGTCTGGTGCTAGTCTAAAATCTAAAATCTAAAATCTAAAATCTAAAATCAATATGACTTATCCTCGCGTTTTGTGTCTGGGTGAAATTTTATTTGATTGTTTAGCAGACAAACCAGGAGTATCTCTAGAAGAGGTAGAATCTTGGACGGCATATGCTGGCGGTGCTCCTGCTAATGTTGCCTGTGCTTTAGCTAAATTGGGGACGGCGGTGGGATTTATCGGTGCTGTAGGTGGGGATGAATTGGGGGAGTCTCTGGTGCAGGTATTGCAAGAATCAGGGGTTGATATCGCTGGAGTGCAACGCCATCCGACTGCGCCGACGCGGCAAGTTTATGTCTTGCGGAATGAAGCGGGCGATCGATCTTTTGCCGGTTTTGGTAAAATGGATACTGCGGATTTTGCCGACACCCGCTTCCAGGCTGCCCAAATACCCGAGGCGCTGTTTGAAAATGCGGAGTTTTTAGTGCTCGGCACTTTAGAATTAGCTTACCCTGAAAGTCGAGAGGCGATCGCCAGAGCGATCGAACTAGCAGAACGTTACGACGTTAAAATTATACTTGACATCAATTGGCGTCCGGTATTTTGGCCAAATCCAGACGAAGCAAAAGCGCCCATCATACAACTATTAAAAAAAGTAGATTTTCTTAAGTTATCTGACGACGAAGCCGAATGGTTGTTTGGAACTAGCGACGCTGGAGCTATTACCTACCGTCTCGATTCTGTAGAAGGCGTTTTGGTGACGGCGGGCGATAAAGGTTGCGGCTATTGTCTCTCGCAAAATGAAGGAAAAATCCCCGCTTTTGCAGTAGATGTTGAGGATACAACAGGTGCCGGCGACGGGTTTGTTGCTGGTTTTGTGCGGCAGTTGTGCAAGTATGGAATTAAGAATTTAGCAGATCCAGAAATTGCCCAAAACATTGTAACCTATGCCAGTGCCGTGGGTGCGATGACGGCGATGAAGCCTGGGGCCATTGCAGCACAACCAACTGCGGCTGAAGTAGAAGCTTTCTTGTATTTGTACAACAAAAATTAGCACACCAAACCTCTATAGGTTCGTAGTGAGGACTTTAGTCCTCCGAAAGAAGGACTAAAGTCCTCACTACGAACCTGTTTTATTTTGAGATTAACCGCACATCAAATAATTTATAATTTGGCGGACAATTACCTCTAACGGCTGCGAAGCATCTATAATAATTGCATTTTCAGGTTCTTCGAGAGTAGCGAACTGACTTGACAGCAAGTCTGCTTTCATGTAGTGATTTTCGCGAGTTTTTAACCGGGCTGCGAATAGCTCAAAATCACCTTTGAGATAAACTATTTTCATTCGCTGCTTGTCTCGAAACAGCATTTCGCGGTAAGATGCTTTGAGGCCAGAACAAGCTAACACGACATTTTTATTTTCCAACAGCCACCTGTCTATTGTACCTTGCAAGTGCAACAGCCAAGGCAGGCGATCGGCATCTTCTAAAGGAATGCCCCGACTCATTTTTTCTATGTTTCCTGGCGGGTGAAAATCGTCGGCATCGCTAAAATCCCAATTGAGAGATTCCGCTAGCAACTTGCCAACAGTAGTTTTCCCCGAACCGGAGACTCCCATCACCATAATAATCATCGCGGCTTAAATTCATCCCGTAGGGTATACCACAAGCACCTTCTGGGGTTGTGGCACACCACACACAAACTACTTTCTAACGCAGGAATTCGCGCGGATCTGTGACGTGTCCAGTCAGCGCCGAAGCCGCCGCCGTGTAAGGCGAAGCGAGATAAACTTGCGCTTCTTTGTTCCCCATCCGGCCGGGGAAGTTGCGGTTAGTTGTAGACACGCAAATTTCCGGTTCGTTCATCCGCCCAAAAGTGTCTTTCGGGCCGCCCAAACAAGCGGCGCAAGAAGGCGCTGCGGGTTCGATGCAGCCTGCTGCTAAGAAGATTTCCGACAGCGTTTGACCGTCGTATTTAGTAACAAACAAATCTTCGTAAACTTTCTGAGTTGCCGGTACTAAATATGTCGGAACTTTGACTTGATTTCCTTTGAGAATGCGGGCTGCACTCAAAAAGTCGGAGGTTTTGCCGCCGGTGCAGGAACCGATGTAAACTCGATCGATCTTGACATCGCTGCAATTGCGGGCCAAGTCGCGGTTGTCGGGGGAGTGCGGTTTGGCGACGACTGGTTCTAATTTGCTGACATCGTAGGTGCGATCGCTATAAAACTGAGCACCCTCATCGCTGTAAAATGCCTCAAACGGCACATTAGTGCGAGGATTAACGTAATCAAACGTGGTTTTGTCCGCAGCCACCGTGCCATTTTTGCCACCAGCTTCAATCACCATATTGCACAGCGTCATCCGTTCTTCCATCGTCAAACGTTCCACTGTATCGCCCGCAAATTCCATCGATCGATAGTTAGCACCGGCAACGCTGATATCGCCTATAATTTGTAAAATCAAATCTTTTGCTAACAAATAATCTGGCAATTCGCCGTTGAGCACAAACCGCATCGTCGCCGGCACTTTAATCAGCAATTTGCCGGTTCCCATGATAAAAGCCGCGTCGGTATTGCCGATACCGGTGGCAAATTGTCCGAAAGCACCGGCATTGCAAGTGTGGGAATCTGTACCGAAAAGCACTTCGCCCGGGCGCGTGTGGCCTTCTTGGGCGAGGGCGATGTGGCAAACTCCTTTATAATCGGGGTTAGCTTTGAAGTTCGATCGATCCGTGATGTCGTAAAAGTATTTTATCCCTTGTTCTGCGGCAAAATCGCGGAGAATATCGACGTTGCGGTTAGCGCGTTCATCGTTAGTGAAAATGTAGTGGTCGGGAATTAAGACGATTTTGTCGGGATTCCAGACTTTAGCATTATCGCCGAATTCCTTTTTGAATACGCCAATGGTGCCCGGCCCGCAGACATCGTGGGTCATCAATACGTCTGTTTCTACCCAGATGTTGTCTCCGGGCTCGACTTTGGTGCGGCCCGATGCTTTGGCCAAGATTTTTTCGGTGATGGTCATTCCCATAGTGCGATCGCTCTTTTTCGTGAGATGCTACAAGTGTATTGTAAGCGAAACATTCCCTGTTACCGAGGATACTGACGCAGGAAGATGTCTCGGATGTACTTCCAACTTGAGAGAAGCGTCCAGTTCGATCGCAGTTTTCTATTG
The DNA here is from genome assembly GCF_020738035.1 of Microcoleus sp. PH2017_28_MFU_U_A. NCBI lineage: Bacteria > Bacillati > Cyanobacteriota > Cyanophyceae > Oscillatoriales > Microcoleaceae > Microcoleus > Microcoleus sp. PH2017_28_MFU_U_A. The sequence goes on along the minus strand of NZ_JAEQCX010000132.1, from coordinate 2,408 downwards.
CATCTAATACAAATTGTAGGGCGAGCAATCCCCACCTTACGAAATTATGCGTAATGTTATGTGTTGTTAAATAATTCGAGTTAATTATTAAAAGGTAAATTATATTGGACATCGACCTAATTTAAATATTCAGTTTGGGTACGACCAAAACTTTGTAATATTTTGCGTACAGGTCGCCAGGAGAAATTACGATGAATTGCGAAAAAGTTCAACATTTCAAAGTGTAGCATAGCGCCGATCGCCTGCCGGAATTCATACCGATCGCCAAAACCACCCGATCGCCCAAAACATCCGCTGCGGGAATTGCGATCGGCACTCTGCTCATCCTGTTAGCACCGCCAGTTCAAGCTGCTAATCTAACATTCGTCTCTGATTGCCAATCATTATTGCTCTTTAGACGTGTAGATTAAAGAGGGCCGGGGCCCAACTACGTACCTATACAACAAATCTGATTGCTAATCATTATTGCTCTTTAGACGTATAGATAAAGGAGGCTCAAGCCCAACTACGTACCTATACAACAAATCTCATTACCAAGGATTGCCAATCATTCTAAAAGCCGCCCAATAGTAGGGATGAGAAAAATTCCGAGTCCCTGTCTTTGTCATTTCCGGAGGTAGCTGCACATTACCCACAGAAGTCCGCAATATTCCCCCTTCAATCCGCACCTGTTGGCGCAACATTTCTAATTGCGCTTGCCGCAAGGCCTCAGCCTTCATCGGAGCAGTTTTCAACTGGCCGTAAAAGTCCGCCATCAATCCCAAACTGCCCTCGTCGCTGACATACCAGAGAGTCGCTAGAGCCGATTTAACCCCTGCTTGCACGGCTAACCCGCCAAAGCCCAACTCGGATTCTCGATCGCCCACAGCAGTCCTGCAAGCACTTAAAACCAACATATCCACCTGTGGACTGCCCCATCCCATGTCCCGCAACTGATTCAAACGCAATTTAGTATCCCACAACTGAATAAAGGATTCGCTGGGGTTTCCCGATCGAAATTCGGCGTGAGTAGCCAAGTGAATTCTCCCAAAAGGGTACTGCTGGCGCTGCGATTTCAAATTTGCCAGAGTGAAAGCTTGGTTCAAGAAAGACTTACCGGGCGACTCCTGCGGGATAATTGTCGAAACTTCTATTTCCACCGCAGGTAAAGGACTCATATTGGGAAATTGTGATGCCCCCATTGCCAGAACTTGCGTATTTGGCAACTTAGTGGTGCTGGTATCTGTCAAACTCAGACTCGGCATTGAGCCGACGCTGTAACGCTCTATCAGAAAGCCTTTCCCGTCATGTAGCGCCGCCATCGGTATCGATCGCAACCCCATATCCGCAATAAAAGATAAATTCTGAATACCTTTGGCTTGTAACTCTGCCTCGATCGGCGCTATCATCCACTGGTAAAGCTGCTGAGCGAAGGGTAAATAAGTTTTAGTATTGCGCTTTACCGGATTAGTCAGTTCGTTGCGAAATTTCCGAATAGTTTCCATTACCTCGGCGCGAGAGGTTCCAGCGATCCGCACGCGAAAGGGCGCGCTATCGGGGGCGATTACCATTACTTCGAGTTCGTCAGAGCTTTTAATTTGCTGTTCTACGCGCAACAGCGGCGAACTGTTGTAAGGTCGATCGAATGTAGAACCATTGGGTACAAAGCTCATATATACGAGAGCTGGTTTGATACCTGTGCCTTTTGCGACGCTGCGAAGAGTATTTTGAGCATTTTCTAGCGTGGCGCGTTTATTTGTTTGTGGCAAATTCAGGTAATCGACAAACTCCCTGGTAAATCTGTTTTCTACCGGAAAAATAATGGCGCTGGGGTTAACTGGCAAGCTGGAAACGTCAATAATATTCGAGGTTTCGCGACGTGAATTAGGCTGTTGCAATGAACTAGATATCTGGTTTTGCTGTTGCAAGCTGGCAGAAAATAAAGGATTTGTCCTGGGAAGCCCGTTGCTGGAGAGCGCCGGAGCGAGTTCCGGTGTCGGTATCGGTGCGAGATTGATTGGTGCGGGAGCAGGGAGAATTTGAGTAATTGTCGGCGCTGGTGACAAATTCGATATCGGCGCTGGATTTTGAGTAATCGTTGGTGCGATCGGCAAATTCAATATCGGCGCTGGATTTTGAGTAATCGTTGGTGCGATCGGCAAATTTGATATCGGCGCTGGATTTTGAGTAATCGTTGGTGCTGGATTTTGAGTAATTGTCGGCGCTGGTGACAAATTCGAGTTCGGCGCTGGATTTTGAGTAATCGTTGGTGCTGGTGACAAATTCGATATCGGCGCTGGATTTTGAGTAATTGTTGGTGCTGGTGACAAATTCGATATCGGCGCTGGATTTTGAGTAATTGTCGGCGCTGGTGACAAATTCGAGTTCGGCGCTGGATTTTGAGTAATTGTCGGCGCTGGTGACAAATT
>NZ_JAEQCX010000131.1:0-19126 GCF_020738035.1 Microcoleus sp. PH2017_28_MFU_U_A | reverse complement strand
TATCGAGAAGCTGGAGAAACAAATATGGCACAGGCACAACGGCTCGCTGGCTATGGTCTAGACGTTTTGAAGAAGCTGTTTAGAATGAAATAGCCCTGGGATCGATCGGGCTATCTTCGATGCAAACGGAGAAATTGTGGAGTATCAAGCTGCCGGTCGGGATGTCACCGATCGCAAACAAGCAGAAATCGCTTTGCAGCAACTCAATGCAGAGTTAGAACTGCGAGTCCAGCAGCGCACTAAATTTTACGAACTGGCAGTATCGGCGGGCAAAGTGGGGGTTTGGGACTGGAATTTGGAAACCGACGAAATCTACGTCGATCCGTCTTTAAAAGCTTTGTTGGGCTATCAAGACGCAGAGATTCCCAACTGCATGGAACATTGGGGATCTCTGGTTCACCCGGACGATCGAGTTGCCGTCGGGGGAGCAGTCTCTGCTTATCTAGAGGGTGTGACAGAAATTTTTGAAGTCGAACACCGGATGCTCCGCAAAGACGGTAGCAACTGCTGGATGTTTGCCCGCGGGACTGCGGTTCGATCGCCCGACGGCAAAACCTACCGACTGATCGGGACTGACACCGACATTACCGATCGCAAATTGACCGCAGAAAAACTGCAAAACTCGGAAGCTGAACTGCTGGCGCTGTTTAATGGCATGACGGATATCGTGCTAGTTTTCGACGCCAGCGGCCGCTACCTCAAAGTCGCCCCCACGCCTCCCCAATTGCTGTACAAACGGGCTAATGAAGTGCTAGGCAAAACCCTCGCCGAAATCTTCCCAGAAGCCGAAGCTAATTTTGCCCTCGGCCACATTCGCCAAACCTTGGCATCTGGACAAACCCACAGAGTTGAATACAGCATGGAAATTGAGGGCAAGTTAATCTGGTTTGATGGCAGTATTTCGCCGCTGGGAGTCGATCGGGTGATGTGGGTAGCGCGAGACATTACTGCTCGCAAACAGGCAGAAGCCGCACTGCAAAAGAGTGAGGAAAAGTTTCGCAATTTGTTTGACGATGCTCCAATTGCGATCGGTTTGGCAAGCGTGCACGATTACCGCACGATCGAGGTGAATGAAGCTTACCGCCAGATGTTGGGCTACAGCGATGAGGATTGGGCGGTAATGAGTTTCGCTGATGTCACCCACCAGGAAGATTTACCAGCAGATGTCGAGCAAGTCAAGCAGTTGGTCGAGGGCAATATTCCTCGCTTTCAAATGGAAAAACGCCTGATTAAGAAAAATGGCGAGCTGATGTGGGCAAACATGACGGTGACGCTGATTCGGGATGGCGAGGGCCTTCCTCTCTACAGCATGGCGGCGATCGAAGATATCAGTTACCGCAAGCGCGCAGAAATGGAATTGCAGCAGTTAAAAGAACGCCTGCAATTTTTACTTGCTTCTAATCCTGCGGTAATTTTTACTGCCGCTGCGGCGGGGAAATTTTGTATTACTTACATCAGCGACAACGTTCAGACAATCGTTGGCTACGAGCCGCAAGAAGTGTTAGCAGATTCTAACTTTTGGTCGGGCAGGATTCACGCTGAAGATCTGCCACAATTTATAGTAAACTTTTCTGCTTTGTCCGAGGGTAAAAATTGCATTTACGAGTACCGCTTTTTGCATAAAAATGGAATGTATCGCTGGCTGCGGACAGAACTGAAACTATTGGTTGACAGCAGGGGCATTCCGATCGAAATTATTGGTTACGCCGCCGATATCAGCAATTCTAAATGCGCTGAAATAGCTTTGCGGCAGCAGTTCGAGCAAGAACGGCTGGTGGAGGCGATCGCCCGTCGCGTCCGCCAATCTTTGCAATTAGAGGAAATTCTCAACACCACGGTTGCCGAACTCCAGCAAGTCTTGTTAGCCGATCGAGTTTTGGTATATCAAATTTTACCGGAAATTGGCGGCCGAGTCATTGCTGAAGCGGTGGTAGAAGGATGCAGTCGGCTGATAGATAGATTTTTTGGCCGAGAGGTTTTTCCTGCTGAATGTTATCAGCTTTATTTGCAAGGACGAATTTGTGCAATTTCCGAACTAGATGACCCCTCCATTACACCTTGTATGATGGAATTTCTGCAACAAATTGAAGTTAGGGCTAAGTTAGCAGTCCCAATTATTCAGCACAGCCAACTTTGGGGATTGCTAATCGCGCACCAGTGCGATGGGCCCCGGGAGTGGCAAGAATGGGAAATGAATTTATTTCAGCAGTTGGTGAATCAATTGGCGATCGCCATTCAGCAATCTCTACTTTACCAGCAACTGCAAGCTGAACTGAGCGATCGCTTCCAAGCGGAGGCAAATTTAAAAAACTCCCTCAAAGAAAAAGAAATTTTGCTCAAAGAGATTCACCACCGCGTTAAAAACAACCTCTGCGTAGTTGCCAGCCTGTTAGAATTGCAATCTAACACGGTTGCCGACCCCCAAATAGCCAAAATGTTTGAAGAAAGTCAGAACCGCCTGTACTCTATGGCTCTGATTCACGAGAAACTGTACCGCTCGACTAACCTGGCAAAAATTAATTTTGGCGAATATCTAGAAGATTTGGTCAGTAACTTGTTTCAGTCTTACAATATAAGTGACAACCGCATTCAGTTGCAGGTATTAGCTGAACAAATCTCCCTAAATATTGAGACTGCTACTCCCTGCGGCTTAATTGCTAATGAATTGGTTTCAAATACCCTGAAACACGCTTTTCCTCACGATACGAGCGGTACAGTTAGTGTACAATGCTATCAGACTGGCGATCGGGAAATCCACCTCTTCGTTAAGGACAACGGGATTGGCTTTCCTGAAAACATAGATTTTAGGAAAACTAACTCGATGGGCTTTCAAGTTGTCTGTACTTTAACCGAGCAGTTAGAAGGAACCATCGAAATGTCAAGAGAAATCGGCACAGCCTTTCACTTAGTATTTAACGAGTTAATTTACTCGCAAAGGTTCTAAAATCATGAATTTTCCAGAGCAAAAAATTAATAATATTAATATTTTAATTGTAGAAGACGAGCTATTGATCGCTAAGAACTTATCTCAAAGATTAGAAAAATTTGGATATAAAATCGCCGATGTTGTTTCTTCAGGAGCCGATGCCATCCATCGCGCAGGCGAACTCAAACCAGATTTAATTTTAATGGATATAGTAATCAAAGGCGAGATTGACGGCATAGCAACAGCAGCAATAATTCATCAACAATTAGATATCCCCATTATCTATACAACTGCTTATGCCGACGATGAAACTTTGCAGCGAGCAGAAAATACTGGTTCTTATGGCTACCTCCTCAAACCGTTTAAAGAAAGAGAAATGCACGCTACCATCAAGATAGCGCTGAGTAAACATCAAGAAGCCGTTGAAATGCAAAAACTCATGGCACTAGCAGCAGCGAAAAGCGAAAATAGAACGCGATTTGTTTCAATGGCATACCACGATTTAAACACTCCTTTGACTACCATACAGCTCTCGGCTGAAATGCTGGAAGATAGCGATTTGAAAATATCGCCAGGAACAACAAATAAAAATGTCAATCGCATTAAAAAAGCCGTCAGCAATATGAGTGAATTGCTGGACGATATTTTAATGCTCAGCAAAGCAGAAGCAGGCAAACTTTCCTTGAATTTAAATGAGCTAAATGTGACAGAGTTCTGCACATCTATTTTAGAAGAACTGCAACCGATCGTCACCGACAAACACCTTGTAACTTTCCTCGCCCAAACAGAGCCACTCCACGCCAATCTTGACACAAAACTGCTGCACCAATTGCTGACTAATTTGCTTTCAAACGCTATAAAATATTCTCCCAATGGCGGTTCTATTAGTTTAGAATTAAGCTGCGAAAACCAGCAAATAATATTTTGCGTTCGAGATGAGGGAATTGGGATGACAGTGGGATATGAAGAAAAACTCTTTCAGCAGTTTGAACGAGGTGCGAATGTAGGCAAGATTAAAGGTTCGGGTTTGGGACTCTGCATTGTCAAACACATAGTTGACCTGCATGGCGGTACAATAAGTGTGGAAAGTGCGATCGGTAAAGGTACTACATTTATTGTGGCGCTGCCTTTTTTAGTTATTGGTCATTAGTCATATTATGTCCGGTCAATTACCCACAATTAAATTGGTTTGTAGTGAGGACTTTAGTCCTCTGATTTTTATGAGGACTAAAGTCCTCACTACAAACAGGTTGATGGCGGTCATTTTTCAGCAAATCTATCCGGAGATAAAATCTCGATCGCCCAATCTTTTTCTTCCGCCGCCCTATTAGCAAATCGCTCAGCCAAAGCAGGTACGATCGCCAACGGATTGCTCAAACCAGAAAAAACGTGCAATCCAGGGCGATCGCGAATTTCCCCCACTACGGGAAACCTATCAGCGCTAAATGCCACAATACAATCGTGCCAAGTTGCCGGTAAATCTGCCGCATCTGGCAAAACCTTGCCGATACCTGCACGAATTGCGGTTTCGCTGGTTTTGCGATCGACTTTCGCGTTCAAATCGCTCAAAGTGCGAGACAATTGGCCGATCCGCAAACTCCCGTCATTAAATTGAATTGCACCCGAATCTAAAATCGGCGGTAACAACTCCTTACCCGGTTCGTCCCAAAGAAAATCTACCTCAATTTTACTCGATTGTGCTTCCAATTCAAAACGTTTTAATAGTGCGGGCATCACCAAAGTCCTGAGTTTCAAATCCACAGGTGCCGTCTCCAAAATCTCAGCACGACTAAAATAAACTCCCACAGAAATACCCGCCGTTTTTAGCAAACTACGACTCCAACCTCCAGCACAAATTACCGCATTTTTACAGGCATAACTTTCGCCTACCGTCTTGACACCCGAAATCCGATTTCCTTCTGCTATTAAACCAGTTACTTCCGCAATTTCTCTAATTCCTCCCAACCGCAAAAATCCTTGACAATAAGCTTGATTTGTGGCAGTCGGCGAAATATGACCGTGACGGACAGTTAGAGCTCCGGCGATCGCACTTTTGTTCAGCAAAGGTTCCAACTCCCCAGCTTCTGCAACGCTCACAAGCTGGGGAGGAATCGCAAAGTGTGCGTAATTAGCCGCGACTTTTTCTGGCTCAACTCCCGCATCAATTGTCAGCAACAAATCCAACTCGCGAAACTCCGTATTGCTATCTAATTCCGCCGATAAATTGCGGTGACGTTCGATACCTTCTGCACACAATTGCCGAGTTAAATCAGTCGTACCCGACCAATAAGCCAAGCCGCCGTAACTAAAACGAGTAGCATTTTGCATGGTAGCATCTCGTTCTAAAAGCAACACAGCAAAACCTTTTTTTGCGAGTTCGTAACTCAGCGCTGCACCAGTAATCCCGCCGCCGACAACAATCCAGTCGTAATTTTTCATCATGGGCAATTCACAGGGAAGGATTCACGAATTCTTCGATTTTATAGCAATTTCTTGATAAGTAGGGACAGGGCATTGCCGTGTCCGGTGCGGGGATGAGGACACCGCATTGCCGTTTCCCTAGTTGAAAAAATGATCTACCTACAGAAAGAGCTGAGGTGCGATCGCCCTAACAGAAACTTCCACCCCTTGGGAGATGCTCGCAACCGGAGATTTTTCGTTCAATAGTAGCAATTAGAAGCAGCAAAAAATTAGAAACACCAGAGAGGTTTTATGAGTATCGACAAACCGGGCAAAGATATGCGCCGCACTGTCAATCCGGGCGATCGCATTTCCGACGAACCGCAAAGCATCGAAGAAAAAGCTCAGCAATTAGCAGTTGACCACGTGCCAGACATCACGGGAGATACAGTTACAGTTCCCACTTATTTCATCGTAGATGAACCGGACGGGGAAAAGAAAGCTTTGCACCACGTCAAAGACGCTGAGGAAATTTCTGACGTAATTCGGCAGGCGCGTGTTGACGAAAATGGCGATCGCATTTGGGATTAAGTTCAATCCAATAAAAACTGGTTTGTACAAAATTTATCGGTAGAAATCATGGAAACAAATCAAAGAAATAGTACGCCCTTTCCGAATGTTCCACCGATTCTAGAAAGTGACGACAGAGAGTATCGCGATGCCGGCATTACCAGTACAGTTTCAGTTGCAGGCCATCCCCTTCACCCCGTAATCGTCACTTTTCCGGTAGCCTTTTTAGTCGGGGCCGCGGGCACGGATATCGGTTATTGGCTGACAAGCGATCCGTTTTGGGCAAGAGCTTCGGTTTGGCTAATTGGTGCAGGTTTTGCTGCGGGGATTTTGGCCGCAATCACGGGCTTTTTAGATTTTGCAAGAATTAAAAGAGTGCGCGATCGCAGTGCCGGGTGGTTGCACATGGGCGGGAATGTGGCGGCTATGGTACTTTCCCTGATTAACCTGGTGTTGCGACAAGGAAATCCGGCTGAGCCGATCGTCTTTACAGGTTTAGTTTTGTCGATCGTCGTTGCAAGTTTGCTGGGCGTTACAGGCTGGTTCGGTGGCGAACTAAGTTTTCGCCACAAAGTCGGCGTCATCGGCCCTAGCAGTCAAAATTAGTAGGTTTGCGATCGTTTGTAGTAAGGACTTCAGTCGGGAGCATTTCAGTTTTGCATTTGTAGTGCGAGCGTCCCCGCTCGCGTGCTTTGTATAGCACGCGAGCGGGGACGCTCGCACTGTAAAAAAAGGGGACGCTCGCACTGTAAAAAAAGGGGACGCTCGCACTGTAAAAAAAATGCTTTTTGCAAAAATGAGATGCTCCCCTTCAGTCCGTTTTTGTGCTGCGTGGATAATGCAGGACTAAAGTCCTCACTACGAACCTTTGTTTTTTCGTTTGTAGTGCGGACTTCAGTCCGTCTTGATGCGTGGATAATCAACGACTAAAGTCCTGACTACGAACCTTTATTTTTTCGTTTGTAGTGCGGACTTCAGTCCGTCTTGATGCGTGGATAAATTAGGAGTCTTCGTCCTCGCTACGAACCTAAAGATTGTGCAATCCAATCGAGATAAGCCTCACTGGCAGCAATAATGGGAATCGCAATAATTTCGGGAACTTCATAGGAATGGAGTTCCTGAACTTTTATTTTTAAAGCCTCAAATTTAGCCAAATCTGTTTTAATCACCAACTGCCACTCCGATTCCGAATGAATCTCGCCTTGCCAAGTATAAATAGAGCGAATCGGAGACAAACTTACACAAGCAGCCAGCCTGTGTTCAACTAGAGATTTAGCGATATTTTCCGCCTCCGCCTCCGATTCAGCAGTTACCAGCACCACCCCAAAATTAACACTCATAAGGATTTTAGATCAGATGTTAACAGATTTGATATTACAAATTACAAATTACCGATTACAAATTACAAATTACCATAAAAAAATGGTTTAAAGCCTCTCCCCGATCAGGATAAATTAAAAGATAAAAGAAGATAATTCATTACCCCAATCCTCTTCCTTAGAGGTAGAGGTCGCCTTCATCTGTCAACTGTCAACTGTCAACTGTCAACTGTCAACTGAACAATCACCCATTCTTAACTTCCGTAACTTCCCAAGAATTGACTTTGCACGCCCCAGCTAAGGAAAAGTAGCGCCTAGTAGATTCCGGCAAAATAGCTCCCGCCAACAAAGCATTATCTAAATTAGCTCCTATTAACGTCGCCTCGCTCAAATCGGCCGCCATCAAATCTGCTTGACACAGTTTTGTCCAATTCAGATTTGCCCCTTTCAAACAACTTCCTCTAAATTTAGCGCCGGTTAAGTTTGCTCCCGCCAACTTCACTCCCCGCAACTGAGCCGCGCTGAAATTCGCTCCCGCCAAATTCGAGCCTTCCAAATTAGCTCCCATCAATTTAGCTTCGCTGACGTTGACTCCGCTCAAATCTGCACCGCAGAGATTCACGCCTGTTAACTGCGCTCGCCGCAGGCTGACTCCGGTTAATTGAGCTCCAAAAAGTTTTGCACTGTTGAGCTTGGCACCGTAAAGGTTTGCCCATTTAAAATTAGCTCCCGTGAGGTTCGCGCCCAGCAAGTTAACTAATTGCAAGTCGGCGCTGCACAAATTGGCATTCCACAACACAGCACTCCGCAGGTTGGCGCCGGTTAAAGTTGCGCCGCTTAACTTTACCCTGGGCATTTTTGCTTTGACCAAAAAAGCTCCGCTCAAATTAGCTTTTGTCAAATCTGCGCCTGAAAATTTGGTTTCGCCCATTTTGGCAAAACTCAGATTTGTTCTTTGCATCAGTGCGCCTTTGAGGGTTGCTTTGGTGAGAAACGCTCTGCTGAGGTTCGCTCCTGAAAGATTAGCGCGCGAAAGGTTGACTCCGATTAAGATTGCTCCGCTGAGGTTTGCCCCGCTCAGATCGGCTCCAGCAAAGTCTCTTTGTCCTTTTTCGTAATTGTTGAGCAGTTCGCTAACTTCCATAGGGCGTGATACCTTCTCTGATTGGGGAGTTCGATCGAGAAATCTTTACTCTTAGGGTTGTTTCAGAAATTATACTGTTACAAAAATTAGACTGTTTCAGCGTTGGCATCAAACTGTATAACTTCTGTTAGCATCACTTTCTGTTCAAACGCGATCTCTTAATAAAGATTTTATATTGTTCTCTCGGTGGCGATCGCCATTTCGGTACTTTTGAATTAAAAGTTAATGTTTCGTGACATAGATAGTCATTCCTTAACGATCGGCATTAATCCGCAATTTCAGCCTCAGCGTGCCCTTGAATCCTGCGGGAGGTTGCCAGGAATTCAAGGCTGCCTTGATACTCTCAAGGGCGTCTGTTGCTTGCAGCGTCGAGGTTTGAGTGTCGATGGCCACTTTCGCAACACGGCCGTCTTGTATGGATAAATCCCACACCGTCTCACCGCTAACCGCCGCTGGGAGATTAACAGATCGCAGGTATTGATTCAGAGATGCGATCGCTCCAGCATCCAATCCGGGAGCGCTGACTACTTGCAAGCGAGCAGCAATCTGCTGCTGGCGCGATCGTTGGCTGTCAGGAGCTTGTCGCGGGAGAGGAGCTGGGGCTGGCGGTGAAACACCGCGAGTCGAGCTGGCGCTGCGAGTGCCACCTCTAGTTTGCTCGCGCTCGTCGGCCTGGACAATACCTTCATAGCTGACACCCTGCGGCAATTCCACCGGCACTTGCACGCGGCGCCGAGCACCATCAGGTTCGACTCGCACTTCTTCGCTCACAGCCACAAAAGCCGTGTATTCCGACAGCAAGCGATAAGCCAAAGCTGTATTAGTCACAGCTTCCACCAAAGAAGGAGTCTCGCCACCAAACATTTGATTCATTAAATCTTTAATGCGCGATCGCCCCCAAAGTTGAGCTACCGCCGGATTGCCAAAATCTGTAACAATTGCTGCGGCTGAAGTTGACTCCCGTTGTCTCCCTCCAGATTGAGCAAAATTAACAGGTAAAATTTGCTCGTAAGCTTTGCCGCCCGCTTGAGTGCCGCGGATGCGGAGTTGGCCGTTAGTTCGATCGCTCTTTTTGCCAAACAACACCAGCGGCTGACTGGTAAATAAGTCTGGGGGCGCGATCGGATAAATCTCCGGTTTTTCGCCCATTCCTTCCCAACTAATTTCAATATTAGTCAATACCGGACTGTTAATTTGACGGAAAAACTTTTCAGCAGCTTCCGCCGAAGGTTCATCTTGACGAATTACTTGAGACGTGCCTCTACCAACTTGGGCTAAACGGTTGAGCAAAAACCGATTCACCGAACTGCCGACACCAAAACTGTAAAGTCGATTGCCCGGTTTTATACTCTGCTGCACCAGAGCCAAAACTTCTTTTTCATTGCCAATATAACCGTCAGTAATTAGTACAATACTCCGCAGCCTTTCCGTTGGTGCAGCCGGAAACTTCATCACGGCTTGAATGCCGTTGAGCAGTTCTGTGCCGCCGTTAGCTTGCAACCGATCGATATAATTAATTGCGCTTTGTCGATTTTGGGCAGTATTCGCTAAAGGAGTAGCGGATAGCGCTTGCGCCGTGTTGGCAAAATCAATAATCGTAAAAGTATCCTTGGGATTGAGTCCTTGAATGAAGCGGCGCATCAACTCCTTAGATTTTGCTAGCGGTTCGCCCTGTTGAGAACCGGAAGTATCCATCAGAAACACGACATCTTTCGGTACAATTTCATTAGTTTTGTAGTTTAATGCCGGAATCAAATAAGTCGCAAAATGACCGCCCCGTTGGTCGGCTTGGCTCAAGACTGTGGCACGAGTATTTTCGCCTGATACTCGATAGCGGAGAATTAAATCTTTATTAGGAATTGTGTCATAATTCGCTAGTTGGACGCGCACAAGATTGCCGCTGCGTTCTGTTGTAATTTGATGGGAAGTAGAGCGGACATCGCCGATCGCAACTCCGGCATCGATTTCTACGGAAATAGCGATATCGCGACCAGATCGCGTACCCGGAGGCAAGAGAGGCGAGTTTATGCGATCGGCATCGGTATTAACCCCCCCCTGCCCCCCCCTTGCTAAGGAGGGGGATAGAGCATCGCCCCCCCTTGCTAAGGGGGGGGATAGAGTGTTGTTGCCATCTCTGGCCCCTGGAGACTCAGAACTATTGCCCACCCTTGCTAAGGGGGGGTTGGGGGGGGTCAGATTTCCCGAAATATAGCGCGGGCCTACCACTGTCGGAAACACAAATTCGTAATCGCCACCGGCAAATTTGAGACTCTCGGTGTAGCGAATCGTCACTTCAATCTTTTCTCCCGGTTTGATATTAGCGAGAGACTGAGTAAAAATATTATCGCGTTCTTGTTCCAACAAACCCGCAGTCCTACCTTGCTCTCTAGCTTTTTGGTATATTTCCAAAGCTTCATCGCGGCGTTTGATATTAGCTTTAATAATGCGATCGCCGATTTTAATTTCCATATCGTCCACCGCCGCTTCATCGGGGAGGGGAAATACATAAACAGCTTCTAAAGATTCGGGAAAAGGATTTTCAAATTTTTGAACAACTTCGACGCGGGAGATATTGCCGGCAATTTTAGCTGTAACTTCAGTGTGCTTGAGAGTAAAGACTTGTTCTGTAGACGTATTTTGAGTTTTGACGAACAAACCGCCGACTCGACAGCGAGTTTCTGGCGATCGCGCGCCCTTACAACTAACATCGTTACTAGCGAGGATTTTCGGCGACAGAGACGAATGATTTTGCCCAGGAGTGTTTGCCCGCGCCGCATGGGGAGCGAGAATAGCTCCGCACTCGTTAGCGAAGCCCTCGAAGAGGATCGCTGCGATCAATGCGATACCACCAGAAAGCCACTGTTGAGGGGATAGAACGCAGACAAACTTCATAGCAATTTTTTTATCAGACTTGAGGTGCTCTACCTACCATGACTTTACCATTGGCGAAACGTTCCTGGGTTAGCTGTTTGGGAAAAATGACTGAACGGGATTTGAGATTTTAGATTAAAGATTTTATAATTGACTCCACAGGGGCAGACTGGGACTGGCATCGGTATTGAGGTTGTTTCGGGCGATCGCAGGGCGAACCCAACCTAAAAGATTGTATAATAGTTAGATACTTAAATAACTGTAACCTCAACCTCTCAGTCTCTAGTAAAAATAAAATACCATGAGTTTCATTAATCCCAAAACTGACTTTGCCTTTAAGAAAATCTTCGGCTCTGCTGACAGCAAAGACATTTTGATTAGCTTCTTAAATGCCATTCTATACGAATCAAATCCCGTCATCGAAGACTTGGAAATCCTTGACCCTTATTTGGCTCCCAAAATCAAAGGAGTAAAGAATACTTATTTGGATGTCAAAGCTAAAATTGGTGGCAGCAAAACAGTGATAATTGAAATGCAGGTATTGAACGTAGAATCCTTTGAAAAGCGGATTCTGTATAATGCTACTAAAGCTTACTCAGTTCAATTAAAAAGTGGAGAAAACTATGATTTATTGAATCCAGTAATTGCCCTGACAATTACCGATTTCCAAATGTTTGAGCATCTCGAAACAGTAATTTCGCGGTTTTGTATCAAAGAGAAAAACAATCGAATCGATTATTTAGCCGAAGAGTTAGAATTTGTTTTTGTTGAATTACCAAAATTTAACAAAACATTAGAAGAATTAGAGACACTGACTGACAAGTGGATATATTTCATGAAAACGGCTCGGACGTTAAGGTCTGTCCCGGAAGAGTTGGGGAATGTACCGGAACTCCGCAAAGCTTTTGGAATTGCCAATGAAGCCAATCTAGATCCTGATGAATTGGAAGATTTAGAAAGGCGAGAAATTTTCATTCAAGACCAGCGCGGTGCAATTACCAAAGCGACCAGAATCGGCATCGAACAAGGCATCAGACAAGGTATCGAACAAGGTATCGAACAAGGTATCGAACAAGGTATCGAACAAGGAAAGCAGCAGTTACAGCAGTTAGTTGTGTCGCTGTTGGAGCGCCGTGTCTGCCCGCTGTCGCCGGAGATCCAAACTCGCATCAGTCAGTTATCCGCTGAACAATTAGAGAATTTAGGAGAAGCAGTTTTAGATTTGACCAGTGTGTCAGATTTGATGGCTAAGTTGCAGACATATTCTCGATCGAGATAAAAGAAGCCTTGGTTTCTGGTTCGCCCTTGGTCTCTAACAGCGAACTCAGGAACAATCAACAGTTGGGAAATGGGCGATCGCACTCCAAACCCATGCCAACCGCCCGATTCAGCTAATGGGCGACTCGTCGTATCCGCACCCGTAGTTGAGAAAGGCTCAAACCCTGCTGGACAATTTTGGATTTTAGCTCTTAGATTTGAGTGTTACCTTCTTAACTAGAAAGATCTAAAGTCGAAAATCTATGACCAAATTTGTGTTTGTGACCGGCGGCGTGGTTTCCAGCATCGGCAAGGGAATTGTCGCTTCTTCTCTAGGTCGCTTATTGAAGTCCCGCGACTACTCTGTCTCGATTTTGAAGCTAGACCCCTATATTAACGTTGACCCTGGTACTCTCAGCCCGTTTCAGCACGGAGAAGTATTCGTCACCGAAGACGGTGCGGAAACTGACCTGGATTTGGGGCACTACGAGCGTTTTACCGATACTTCCATGTCTCGCCTGAACAGTGTCACCACGGGTGCCATTTATCAAGCGGTGATCAATAAAGAACGCCGCGGCGAGTATCAAGGGAGCACGGTGCAGGTGATTCCCCACATCACTAACGAGATTAAAGAGCGTATTTTTCGGGTAGCAAAAAATACTAATCCTGACGTGGTGATTACGGAAATCGGCGGCACCGTGGGAGATATTGAATCTTTACCGTTTTTGGAAGCAATTCGCCAGTTTCGCAAGGCTGTCGGACGGCAAAATGTTGTGTATATGCACGTGACGCTGATACCTTGGATTCCGTCGGCTGGAGAGATGAAGACTAAACCGACTCAGCACTCGGTTAAGGAGTTGCGGTCTATAGGCATTCAACCAGATATTTTAGTCTGTAGGTGCGATCGACCTTTACCTCTGGGCCTCAAACAAAAATTGTCGGAATTCTGCAACGTACCCGAAGAATGCGTCATCACAGCTCAAGATGCCAAAAGTATCTACGAAGTACCGCTGATGATGGAACAGGAAGGTTTGGCGGAACAAACCATCAATTTGCTGCAACTCGAACAGCGGCCACCCGATTTGACTCAGTGGCAAACCTTAGTCAAACGGCTGTATAGCCCCAGCCACAAGATTGAGATTGCTTTGGTTGGCAAATACGTGCGGTTGAACGATGCTTATCTTTCGGTGGTGGAAGCTTTGCGGCACGCGGCAATCTCGATCGGCTGCGACCTAAATTTGCACTGGATCAACTCAGAAGATTTAGAATCGGGAAACATCGAAAACTATCTCCAAAATATCAACGGCATTGTTGTGCCCGGAGGTTTTGGGATTCGGGGAGTTGACGGCAAAATAGCTGCGATTCAATATGCCAAACACCATAAAATACCATTTTTGGGATTGTGTTTGGGGATGCAGTGTGCTGTGATCGAATGGGCGCGCAACACCGCCCAACTACAGGATGCCAACAGCGCTGAATTCAACCCGGATACAGCAAATGCAGTAATTAATTTATTGCCAGAACAGCAAGATGTAATCGATTTGGGCGGTACGATGCGACTGGGTTTGTATCCGTGCCGTGTAAACCCGGACACCCTCGCTTTCAAACTGTATCAAAAAGAAGTGATTTACGAGCGGCATCGCCACCGATACGAGTTCAACAATGCCTACCGCAATCTTTTCTTAGAATCAGGCTATGTAGTATCCGGCACATCTCCCGACGGCCGACTCGTAGAAATGATCGAATTGCCCAACCATCCCTTTTTCATCGCCAGTCAATTTCACCCCGAATTCCAATCTAGGCCTAGTTCCCCTCACCCTTTGTTTCAGGGGTTTATCCAGGCAGCGAGCTCTCAGGGAAAGCAGGATGTTTTAGAAGCTGAGGCCCGCGACTTAGTAGCAGGGAAACTTGCAGGAGCCTGATCTCATCTTATCTGCGATCGATTAGTTTTGATATATTGGATGTCTGTAGGGCGGGCCAGAGCACGCAATATTCAAATCGGGCAGACAATATCTGTAGAAAACCCGCCCAACCCAACAATAGGATTTGATTCGGGTTGCATTTACCAGACAGGATATCGGGGAGCATTCTCAACTACTGAAAAACCTTACCCCCAGCCCGCCGTATAGGGCTGGGCGGCTAATATCCTAAGGCTGAAGGCAGACTTGTCTGCCAGTGTAGCCTTCGGGAGGCAAAAGGCAGAAGGTAAAAATGCTGATAATTTTTACTTAACTTTTTAGCTAAGATTTCCAGGGTGATACCAGTTTTACAAAAGAATGCAACTGTAGGTAAGATCCAAACCCCGATAGTCATCTGTCATTCCCAATTCTAAAATCTAAAATCTAAAATCTAAAATCTAAAATTGTATGAGTTGTCAAACTATCCTAAAATACCAGGAAACGCAGGTTTGAGGAGGTTTTGTGTTGTGGCTTACTGGAGCAAAATTACTTATGAGAAAAATACATACATAATTGACCTTGACACTATTAGTGCTTTTTCTAGCGAACCGGATAACAAGCGTATTACATTTTGGCTGCCGAATAGCAGTCTGCCGATTATTCTCAATCCCCAAGGGAATTATGAGGCTTACAAGCAAATTCTCGAATACATCAAAAAAACGGTCGATCGCAATTCTAAAGGTTCCTGGATTAAAATTAATTACGAGCGCAAAGAATTTGCGATCGATCTGAGTCGAATTAGCTCTTTTGCTAGCGAACAGAACGGTCGCTTAATCAGCTTTTACCTGCCTGACAGCGCTACTAATATTATTATCATGCGCGAAGGCAACTCGGACACTTATCTAAAAATTCAGGAATATATTAAAAATATAACTGGGCACTCTCTGCCATGAAGAAGTTATTAGTCGTTAGTCATTGGTCATCAGTCATTAGTCATTAGTCATTGGTCAACTGTCAGCTAAGAGGGCGGGCACGGGGGCACTGCCCCTACAACTAACTGTCAACTGTCAACTGTCAACTGTCAACTGTCATAAGAGCGATTTGCCAAGCTAATTTTGCTGCGCCTACCATACCTGCTTGATTGCCCAATTCAGCAACCAATAACTGCAAACCTTCCCGAGAACTCGGCAGCACGCGCCGCTCAATTTCCGTTTGAACTGCTGGCAAGAAAAACTCGGCACCTGCACTAATTCCGCCACCGATAATAATAGCTTCTGGTGTTAAAATATAAATTAGACTTGCTAAGCCGATACCGAGATAGCGACCATAATTTCTCCAAAATTCTAAAGCTTTAGCATCTCCAGACTTAGCTAAATTGGCTAATTCTAGCGGTTCCAAGCCAGTATCGCGACGAATTGCTAGCACGGAAATGTACTGTTCTAAAGAACCGTGATTGCCGCTGTTGCACTCCGGGCCGTCGGGATTTATCGAAATCAATCCTAATTCTCCGGCTGCACCTAGATGGCCTGAAAATAGTTTGCCATCTAGGATAACTGCACCGCCGACTCCTGTTCCTAATGTCAGTAAAATCAGGTTTTTAAAGTGCTTTCCTGCCCCTAACCAAGCTTCTCCCAATCCGGCACAATTGGCATCATTTGCTAATATTGTCGGCAATCCGGTTTTGGCTTCCAACCAGTCAGCTAGGGGGACGTTGTGCCAGTTTTTGAGGTTGATTGCGACTCGGGCTATTCTGCCTGCTGCGTCTGCTGGGCCTGGTGTGCCAATGCCGATCGCACATATTCGATCCCCCCCCAGCCCCCCCTTAAGAAGGGGGGGAGTTTGAAGTTCAACCCCCTTAAGAAGGGGGGGAGTTTGAAGTTGTAAAATAGCATCGGTGATGGCGGCTAAGACGGCTTCTGGAGTAGCGGGTTGAGGCGTTGGGACTGTTAAGGATTGGTGACAAACGCCGTCTGCGCTAAATCTGCCGAGTTTAATTGCGGTGCCGCCTAAGTCGATGCCGATTACTTGTGCCATTACGATTTAAGTTTGTAGTGAGGACTTCAGTCCTCTTTCGTCTTATTTGAGTGTGTGAAAATTAGCGACGGATGCGGCGCTTAATTGCTAAGAATATCATGCCGATCGCTCTGAGTCTATTAAATTCTTAGCCTGCTATATAAATCCTACGCACCCTCCGCATCCCTGCGATTCCCATCCCCAGAAACACCCAAACCATCCCCAACAAACACCGCCTCAATCACATTCCCATACCCACCAGCATCATCCTCAACCACCGGCAGCGGAAATCGCGTCAAAATCTCCCGCCCAGTATCCCCCGCCACCTCCGACAATTCCCCGCTGCGAATTCTACCCAACAATTCCAGCCTGCGGGCCAATTCCTGAAGCGAAGCCACCGC
Source organism: Microcoleus sp. PH2017_28_MFU_U_A (assembly GCF_020738035.1). Classification (NCBI taxonomy): domain Bacteria; kingdom Bacillati; phylum Cyanobacteriota; class Cyanophyceae; order Oscillatoriales; family Microcoleaceae; genus Microcoleus; species Microcoleus sp. PH2017_28_MFU_U_A. The sequence continues at coordinate 2,327 of NZ_JAEQCX010000131.1, read as the reverse complement.
ATCTGTAGGGGCTGTGTCATCATATTCGCCCTCAAACAATCCAGTCCCAAACCGTCGCAACCAAGCCGCCAATTCACTATCTCTCAGGCGTTTGGCGATTAAGAAACCCGCTACATCCCCTCGACTCCAGCCGACATTCACCCCTTCCAGGATTTCCATGAATTTCGACTCGTATTCCGCGTCAGTTAGGGTGGGGCGGGGCTGTGGCGGTGGCGCAGGTGGGGGTGTGGTTCCCAATAGGCGCTGGATTAGTTGTTTGAGGAATTGCCAAATTTTGTTTAGCATTTGTGGGGTTGGGTTGGGTTGTTTCTATTTTATACCAATCTAGACAGATTTGTCAGATGGAGGGGAGGGTTTTTTAGTATCTGCAAGGGGTGGGGGCTGCTTTTTGAATTCTGCTATTTGATGATATAAATTTCGGCGAACCCGCCCCTACAAATCTGGGTATTTTAAATGTATTATTTTATTATCAAATACCGTAGGGGCGGGTTCGCCCACCATCTATAATTTCCATCCCAAATATTGATAAACCCGCCCCCACCCAACCAACAAATCCATATTACCAAATACCGTAGATAGAGTAGGGTGCGTCAGTTTGAGTTTGATCGTTAATAATTGAGTTTTTCTCGACTGACGCACCCTACAATTTGAATGATCTCGATCGCATCACTCTACTTTAATAGCGGATAATACAGTTCTCCAGTAGAGTTGATATAACCCGCCCGATCGCCCGCCAGGTTCCCCGTGCCCATAAATACGTCAACTCTCCCCGCGCCTTTAATTGCACCGCCCGTATCTTGATCCAAAACAAACCGATTAACGGCATTTTGTTCGAGTTTCCCCGCCGCATTGGGATAGGGCAGTTTCGTGCTAATTAATGCTAGGGCGCCGGGAGGCATTAACACTTTATCAGTGGCGATCGACCTTTCGGCAGTTACGGGCACTCCAATGCTGCCGGTAGCAGGTGCACCTTTAGTATCCTGAAAGAAGACAAAGCTTTGATTCTTCGGCAAATACTTGTCCATATCTGCCGGAAACTTGCTAAAATATTCGTTGAGTTTCGGCAATGTTAGCTGTTCTAAAGTAAACTTGCCGTCCTTAACTAATTCTCGCCCGACACCTGTATAACTCTGACTGGTTTTCCCCGCGAAACCCACTGTCATCACGCCGCCGTCTGCTAACTGCAACTTCGCCGAACCTTGGACGTGGACGAGAAATGCTTGGAAGCGATCGCGCAACCAGACTAATTCCAATCCCCGCAACAATCCTTTGCTTCCCTGCAAAGCATCCGCACCTTCCAATTCCAATCTAGTTGGGTGAGGTTTGCGCCAAGAACCGAGGTTTGGCGGTGCCTTGTACAGGGGATAACGGTATTCGGAATTAGGGGTGCGAGAGGCTTGGTAAGTCGGCTCGAAATAACCTGTAAATGCTACTGTTCCTTTGTTGTCTTTGCCGATCGACTTATAAAACACAAACTCCCGCTTGACAGATTCCTGGAGTTGTGTTGGAGTTGTAGAACTGACAACTAATTCGCGGAATCGATCGAGCGATCGCCGAACTCGATCGCGCGTAATACCTGAGACTCGATAGCGACTGTAAGCACTAGCAGCAGCTTGGGAGTTAAGATAACCGAGGCTGTAGTCGATCGACTTTAACAGCAATTGTTTATCCCCCGGCTTGCCATTTTCGCCCCAGATTTGAGCGTCAAAGGCGATCGACTCCAACTCACTCGGTTGTAATTGACTTACACTAATTTGTTGCAGCGCCGGAATTGCGATCGCGGGAACAGAAAATGCGATCGCTAAAACACAACAGGCGATCGCCAATAGCTGATAACGAAAAATCTTGCTCAACTTCTAAATTTCCCTAATCAATTGATAACTTTCCTAGTCGATTATTCATCGTATCGTTCGAGACTAGAACTAAACAGCGGTTCTACGCGAATTGCGAGAATACTGGAAGGGCGAACTACCATGTATTCTCCTTGAATATTTTTGATCGGAACATTGACAAATTCTGACGAATCTTGTTTGGGAACCAGGGTTTTATACCACTGTTGAAAATCCGGCAGAGTTGCAAAACGGATTTCTTCGCGGTGGCCGCCATCAAGCAGCAGGTGCACGGAATATTCGCTGGGTGTTCTAGGCATATGTGTATTGTAGATTTTTGATTTTAAGCTTTTGGAACGATTTCACATTTTACCTGATAGCTGGTAAAAGTATAGTCACCTATTACATGACATGGGAGGCTTCCAGTCCCTCCCCTTTCGCTTTCACTTCGAGCGGATTGACCCGCCTTGGCTGAACTACGCAGCTCTCTATCCCATT